>CAYNOE010000035.1:0-17496 GCA_964398745.1 uncultured Lachnobacterium sp. | reverse complement strand
GGGGTGCTGCAGACTGTGGGCGAAACAAAACTGTATTCGCTGACAGAAGCCAGCCACGCCTATATAAGATATCTGAGGGACCGGAACCCGGAAACGGAGGAAGCGGTAGACCTGAACGAAGAGAGGGCAAAGCTGACAAAGGCAAAGCGTCTTAATGAGGAGCTGGATTTGGCATTGAAGCGCGGGGAACTGCACAAGGCAGAGGATGTAAAAAAAATAATGTCTGCCACGCTGATAAATTTTAAGAGCCGTCTAAGCGCAATTCCGGCAGAGGAGGCAGACAAACTGGCAACCATGACGGATAAGGCAAAGATTTTTTTATACCTCAATACAAAGATAAAAGAAGCGTTGGCAGAGTTATCTAATTTTGAGGAAATTTTTAAGGAGGAAATACAGGAAGATGAAGAGGGAAACGATTAACCTTTTCAAAGATATATTCAAGGTATTAGAACCGCCCCCAGACCTCACATTATCACAATGGGCAGATAAATACCGCCGTCTTTCCTCTGAATCGGGAAGCAAGGGAGGGCGTTGGCACACGGATAAAGCACCGTGGCAGCGGGAAATAATGGACGCTATAACCGATATATCCGTTGAAAAAGTCGTGGTAATGTCTGCTGCACAAATGGGGAAAACAGACGCTTTTTTATTAAATACAATCGGTTATTATATGCACTATGACCCTTGTACAATGTTGTGTATGCAGCCGACATTGAGCCTTGCGGAAACCCTAAGTAAAGATAGGCTAATGCCAATGGTAAGGGATACCCCGGCATTAAAAGATAAAATCAATGAGAAGAGCCGGACAAGCGGAAACACGATTTTTAAAAAGTCTTTTCCGGGCGGTCGTATCACAATGACAGGGGCAAACTCCCCAACAGAACTTAGAAGCCGTCCAATCCGTGTATTGCTGGCAGATGAAATAGACGCATACCCGCCAACGGCAGGGGCAGAGGGGGACCCGCTTATTTTAGCCGGAAAGCGTTTAACTACATACTGGAATCGAAAAGAAGTAGACACAAGCACACCGACAATAAAAGGGGCAAGCCGTATAGAAATGGAGTACGAACATTCAACAATGGAAGAATGGAACGTACCGTGTCCGAGTTGCGGAGAACTTCAGCCGTTGGAATGGGGCAATCTTACTTACAAGGTTGACGCTGACGGGGAAGTAGAAAGCGTTACTTATGTTTGTGCAAAATGTGGGGTTATCCATTCGGAGGTAGAATGGAAAGACCGTTTTAACGAGGGCAGATATATAGCGAAATACCCGGAAAGAAAAGTAAGGGGGTTTCATTTCAACTCTTTAGCGTCAACCTTTTTCGGCTGGGATAAAATTGTAAAGGGATTTATCGAAGCTGAAGCAGCAGTTAAAAAAGGTAATATAGAACTAATGAAATCATGGGTAAATACCGAGCTGGGGCTGACATGGGAAGAGGAGGGAGAGAGTGCAAGTAAGGATGATTTATTAAAAAGGCGCGAGAAATACCGCTGTGAAGTGCCGGAAGAGGTCATAGCAATTACGGCAGGGATTGACACTCAGGATGACAGATTTGAAATTGAGGTTGTAGGCTGGGGCGTAGGGCATGAATCCTATGGAATCATTTATAAACGCATTTACGGCGATTTGAAACAGCCGGAAGCGTGGAAAAGGCTGGATGAATTTCTGTTACAGAAATTTAAGAAAGCCAACGGCACGGAATTAAGAATCATTTGTGCATGTATGGATTCCGGCGGGCATTTCACAAACAAAGTGTATAAATTCTGTAAAGCACGGACGGCAAGAAAAATATTTGCCATAAAGGGAAAGGATGGCACAGACCGCCCGTATATCCCGAAACCGTCGAAGAATAACAGGGAGCAGGCGTATTTATTCACGCTGGGGGTAGATACTGGCAAATCATTATTGTTACAGCGGTTACTGATAGAAGAGGAGGGTCCGGGATACTGCCATTTCCCGAAAGATGAAAATGGTTATATCAGAGGATATGACGAGGACTATTTCAAAGGGTTGACGGCGGAAAAACAGGTATTACGGTACAAGAAAGGAAGACCATATTTTGTATGGGAACTGACAGGCGAAACAAAGAGGAATGAGCCTTTAGACTGCAGGAATTATGCACAGGCAGCAATAGAAATTACAGGCTTAACGCTCAAAGAACCGCCAAAGAAAGAAGCAGGAACACGGACACCACCGAAAAAGACAAGGAAACGCAGGGGAAGCAGAAGTGGAGGTATATTATAATGGCAGCAATATCATTGGAAACAGCAAAAAAACACCTGGAAATGTGGCTGGAAGCCGAAAATGAGGTTGCAATCAATCAGGCCTATACGATTGGCGGCAAGTCATTTACAAGGGCAAATCTGGGTGAAATACGAAAGCAGATAGAGTACTGGGAAAACAAGGTGCAGCAGTTACAGAACGTGGCAAAAAGAAAGGGCAGAAACAGGATTTACAGGGTTGTACCGAGGGATTTATAAAATTTTTGAAAGATTGCCCACCATTGCCCGCTTTTTTATGTTACTATATAAAATAGCAGAAGCACCAAAGGAAATACACGGGATTTCCGGAGGTGTTATTTTTATGCAGTTGGAAAGGAGGCCGGGGCGGCTTGAATCCGATAGACAGGGTAATAAGTGCAGTTTCTCCCGAAAAGGCACTGAAAAGGGAAGTTGCAAGGAAACGGCTGAGTATGGTAAACAGCGGATACGGCAACTACGGGGCAAATTCGGTCAAGAAATCTGTAATAGGCTGGACGCATGGGGGCGGCAGCCACAGGGAAGATATAGAGGACAATACAGACGCTTTACGCCAGCGGTCAAGGGATTTATACTATGGCGGGTCAAATATTGCCACGGGAGCAATAAAACGGCTTAGGACAAACACGGTAGGCACGGGGTTACGGCTGAAAAGTACAATCAATGAAGAAATACTAAACATAACGCCGGATGAAGCAAGGAAATTAGAAGAAACAATAGAAAGGGAGTTTGCACACTGGGCGAACTCTACAAATTGCGACTTGGAAAGACTGGATAATTTTTATCAGTTGCAGCAGTTGGCTTTACTGAATGCCCTGCTTAGTGGTGATTCGTTTGCACTTATGAAAACCACGAAGAGAACCAGCAGTATATACGACCTGAGGGTTGAACTTATTGAAGCCGACAGGGTAAGCACGCCCGATAAAGAAACGGCAAACCCCTTGTTTTGCGAGGGGGTGGAAAAGGATAAAGCCGGGGAAGTGGTGGCGTACCATATTTCAAAATTCCACCCCCTTTCATTCGCCGACAGGAAGCCCAGGGAATGGGCAAGGGTGGAAGCATACGGCGGAAGGACAGGAAGAAAGAATATTTTACATATAATGAATCGGGAACGTATCGGGCAGGTCCGGGGCGTTCCTTTTTTATCCCCTGTAATTGAAACTATAAAGCAGCTGGGGCGGTACACAGAAGCGGAAGTTGTGGCAGCAGTAGTAAGCGGACTTGTCACGGTGTTTATCGAAAAGGAAAGCGCAAGTGATGATACGGCATTTGGGGAAGTCGTGCCGGAAGAAATGCAGGTTGATGCAGAGGACGAAAACAGTATAGAACTTGCACCAGGGGCGGTTTTTGATTTGGGCGAGGGGGAAAAAGCAAACATGACAACCCCCGGCAGACCAAACGCCAATTTTGACCCTTTTGTTATGGCAGTCATAAAACAGATAGGGGCAGCACTGGAAATACCGTATGAAATACTTATCATGGCATTTACAAACAATTATTCAGCGTCAAGGGCCGCTATTCTGGAGTTTTTCAAAGTCATTAAGATGTACCGGGAATGGTTTATAGCTGATTTCTGCCAGCCGGTTTATGAGGAGTGGCTATGTGAAGCGGTGGCAAAAGGCAGGATACAGGCACCCGGTTTTTTCAATGACCCGATTATCAAAGATGCATACTGCGCCGCTGAATGGAATGGACCGAGCGCCGGACAGCTTGACCCGGTAAAGGAGGTACAGGCAGCGGAATTAAGGGTGCAGGGCGGGTACTCTACAAGGGAGAAAGAAGCAACGGAACTTACCGGCACAGACTTTTACAAAAATGTGAAACAGCGAAAAAGGGAAGAAGATCTGCTAAAGGAGGTAACAGGAAATGCAGAGAAAGAATTCAGTGCCGGGGATGCTGGAAGTGAGGAATCAGACACAGACCCCGGCAGGGAAACCGACAGACAGGATGGAGGGGAAGAGGAGGAAGCCGAGGAATAAAAACGAGGTAAACAGGTTTTGGAATTTTATAGCCAGCGAAGAGGGCAACACGGCAGAACTCTTATTGTATGGGGAAATATCGGAGTATTCATGGTATGAGGACGATATAACCCCGAAAGAGTTTAACAAAGACCTTAAAGCCATGGGCGAGGTTGAAGAAATAACCGTGCGTATCAATTCGGGCGGCGGGGATGTGTTCGCGGCGGTGGCGATATATACACGCCTGAAAGAACACAAGGCAAATATAGCAGTGAAAATAGACGGCTGGTGCGCGAGTGCCGCCACGATTATAGCAATGGCGGGGGATTCTATCGAAATATCAGCAGGAGGCATATTTATGATACATGACCCGGCAGCGGGGATTTTAGGATATTACAAGGCAGGCGAATTAAAGAAGATTGCGGACGAACTGGAGACAATCAAACAGTCTATAGTTAATTGCTACATGACCGTAACGGACAAGTCAGAGGATGAAATAAAAAGCCTTATGACAGATGAAACATGGTTTACGGGGGAGGAAGCCGTGGAAGCCGGATTCTGTACCGCAGTAATGTTTACAGAGGTTGAAACGGAAGTTGAGGACGCGGAAAAGATTATTGTAAACTCCGTACCAATCAATTTAAACACGTTCCATACAGTGCCAAAAGGATTATTAGGCTGCACCGGCAGCCATAATAATAAACCCAGTGTAAAAAACGACAAGGAGGAAGAGAACATGGATTTGACATTGGAAGAGTTAAAAAGCAAGTACCCGGACGTAGCCAATGCTTACAAAGCTGAAATCATGGCAACGGAAAATGCAGGGGAAACAGACCATACGGCAGCAGTAGACGCAGAAAGGGCAAGGATAAAGGCGATTGATGAAATCACTCTGCCGGGCTATGAGGATTTGGCAGACAAGGCAAAGTACGAAAATCCTGTAAGCGCGGAGGCGTTCGCCATGCAGATGGTGGCAGCACAGAAAAAGGCGGGCAGTAAATTTTTAAATGACCGCGAAGCGGACTTAAAAGACTCCGGCGTTGATGATGTACCGCCTGCATCAAACAAAGGCGGGGCGGGGGAAGATGACCCATTCGGAAGCATCATTGACGAATTATATCCGCAGGCGAAATAGGGAGGTAGGAAAACATGGCAGCAGGAAAAGAATCATTGGGAAGCTATACCCCGAAAATGATACATGCCGGGGATTATCCAGTTGTGACCGATTCGGGCACGGTTGCAGACAATAACACGGTATTAGAGCTTATGCCCGTGACACTTGGAACGGACGGCAAATTATCAGCCGTAACCGCCGAGACCGTGGCAAATGTATACGGACTTGCGGCAGAATCAGCGGAAGCCGGGGAAGAGGTGGTTATTTATCTGACGGGGCAGTTTTTCGGAGAAGCACTGGAAGTGCCGACAGGAACAACCGCAGCGGATTTTAAAGCACCGTTCAGGAAGCTGGGCATTTTCCTGGTGGATACGGAAAACGCGGCAGCAGTGGAAGCGAGCGGAAGCGGACAGGGCAGTGAAACAAAACAATAACAGAAAAGGAGATGTTAAATCATGGCTATTAGCATTTATGACCCTAGAACAATGGGCAAGCTGGTTGAGCGTATGCCAAAAGTGCATACTTTCATCAAAGATACTTTTTTCAGCAATACAGAAACCTTTGACACACAGAAAATTGATGTGGATTTCAAGAAAGGAAACAGGCAGTTAGCACCTTTTGTACACAAGAAAGTAGGCGGGGATACAATCGAGAATGAGGGTTTTCAGACCAATACATACGAACCTCCGCTTGTAGCACCGAACACGATTACCACGGTTGACGATATTTTAAAGCGCACACCGGGGGAGAGCCTGTATAACGGAAAATCCCCAAACCAGAGGGCAGTTGAGAAAATGCAGAGGGATTTTGCAAAACTGGATGAAACAATAACACGCCGCGAGGAGTGGATGTGCTGCCAGTCGTTATTTACGGGGAAAATCCCGATTCTTGACAAAAAGGGAAAGGCTATACAGGAGGAAATTGATTTTCAGTTTACAAACAAGGAAACGCTTAAAGCGGATGACAGCTGGATAAAAAAGAAAGGCGGTAAGATTGAACAGCTGAAAGCATGGCGTAAGAAGGTACAGAAAACAGGATTTGTAAACTGTAATGTATGCCTTATGGGTGCGGACGCGCTGGAGGCGTTCCTGTCGGATGAAGAGGTACAGAAGGTACTTGACGTAAGGCGTTTTGAGGTTGCGGTTATCGCACCAAAAGAACTGCCAAACGGTGCTACTTACGTTGGTACTATACACGAAATCGCAATGGATATTTATACCTACAACGAATGGTATCTTGATGACTGGACAAAAAGGGAGAAACCGGAAGACAAACCGCTTCTGCCCGGCAATATTGTTGTATTGCTGTCAACAGAAGCTAATTATTCAATGTACTATGGAGCAGTTGGCATTGTGGACGAAGCGGGAAAGACAATCAGCGTGGAAGAGGGTACAAGAATACCTGAACAGTGGGTAGAAAGACGCCCGGCAAGACGTTTCCTGCAGATGTCCTCCGCCCCTATCCCCGTACCGCATGAGGTTGATTCATGGTTTGTAGCCACCGTATGTTAGCGGGCAGCCTATGCAGAATTTCAAGGAAATGCTTGATAAGGACCTGGACAGTACGTTTTACAACCTGAAAGAATTTGCGCAGCTAAAAAGGGTCAGATGTGACGGTATAGACAGAAATATACCTGTAATACTTGACTCCGAGGAAACAAAGGAACGACAGAACACTGCTTCAGGGGACGATGCAGAGGGATTCTACGGGCGGTATATTGTTGTCCGGGTAAGGTTAAGCGACATGGGGAAAGAACCCGTAAACGGTATGAGATTTTGGATTGGTGACAACCTTTTTAAGATTACCGATGTACGGAACGAGTACAACGAACTGGTTATAGGACTGGAGAGGTATGACGAATGATTGAGGTATCAGAGCAGACCATTGACCGGATACACACGATACTTGCAGGCATACAGGATGCAGACAAAACGGTTTTAAAAAACGCAATGGCAAGGGCGCTGATGGCAGGAAAGACAAAAGCGAAAAGTCAGGCGGCAGCAGTGTACCGCATTAAGCAGGGTGAATTCAGTAAAAATGCCTATATAAAATATAAAGGGATAAAACACCATGCAGACGGTGAGATGATAGGGGAAATTGAATTTGCAGGAAGGCCGGTGCCTTTAATCAGGTATAAGGTTACACCGGCTGTACCAAAGAAAGAAAAAACCGTAGCTGCGGCAGTGATGAAAACAAATTCCCCAATACCGTTTAACAGGAAAAATGATGTGCATGTTTTACAGATGAAATCCGGGCATATCGGGATATTCAAGGGCGAGGGCGGGAAGCTGAAAGAACTGTACGGACCGTCACCACCGCGGATGGTTGGAAACGAGGAGGTAATGGATAAAATTGCAGAAAGGGTAAACGAAGTCCTTAATGACAGGATAGAACACGAAATAGAAAGGCTGTTAAATAAATACGGAGGCTGATAATGACACCATTAGACCTACTGGAAGCATTAAAAGCATATTGCAGGGAAATAACAAAGGATATGCGGTTACTTGCAAGAGTGCCGAAAAACGGCACACAGGCAGCAGAACGCCCCCCGGCGGTATTTGTAGGCAGTCTGCCGGACAAGGAATCAGAAAAGAAAGCAGCACCCTACATACTTTTGAAGTTATTGACGGGAAAAGACGATAACGAAGAAAGCATATGCATGGTGCGTATTATTTGCGTGACATTTTCAGAGGACAAGCAGGAGAATTACGTACAGTGTCTGAACCTGCTGACAGGGATTAAGACCAGATTATTGCAGGATGTTGTAATAGATAACCGCTTTTCCTGCCAGAAACCGGTAGAATTTATCGTGTATGATGATGACCTGGAAGTGTACCAGATAGGAGAGATAATGACAATCTGGGAAATGAAGCGGGTGGAAAGAGATGTAAGGAAATATTTAACATAAGGAGGCATGGCAATATGGCAGCAAAGAAAGTTACAGGCGCACAGACGGCAGCAGAAAGCACCACAGAAGCTGAAAACAGCGTTAAAAAGGAACAGGCGGTAAATTCTACACCTAAAGAGGAAAAACGGCAGAAAACGGCAGATACGGAAGCCGCAGAGGAAACATTTATTTATATCGGGCCGACAGCCAGAGGACTGATTGAGAACACGATTGTTAAAGGCACAAGGGAAAGCGTGGAGGATTACCTGCATGACGTGATAGAGGAAATACCACAGATAAAAATGCTTATTGTGCCGACAGAAAGCCTTGCGACTAACAGGGCAAAGGTAAAACAGGCGGGGACATTGATAAACAAGTATTACAATGACGTTTTGAGCCTGTCAAGAAAGGCAAAGGAGGTTTAAAAAATGGCTTATTTTCATGGAGCAAGAGCAAGTAAGCGGGGTACGAGCATTTCAACGCCAGTAACCGCAGACAGTTGCATACACCTTATTGTAGGAACGGCTCCGGCGCACATGGTAAACGGCAAAGTAAACGAGCCTGTATATGTATCCTCATATGCGGAAGCCGTGGAAGCTATGGGATATAGTGATGACTGGAAAAAGTATGATATTTGCGAGGAAATCTATACAAGTTTCAAACTGTATCAGAATGGACCGATTGTAATTATCAATGTGTTAGACCCGGCAAAGCATTTGACAGGGGAAACGGACGCAGCGGACATGAGATTATCCGGGGGCGTTTTGGATTTGCCGTTAGAAGCATTGGCAGATAAGGTAGTAGTAAAAGGGTACAGTACGGAGGATACGCTTACAGATGAATACAAAAGGGGCGTTGACTATGAATTACTGTATACTGATGAAGTGTTAAGACTGGAGCGTATTGAGGGCGGGGCGATTGCATCCGATAATGCAACGCTTAACATTAAGTACAATGCGGTTGACCCGTCAAAAGTAACGAAAAAGGATATTATCGGGGGATACGACATTAATACGAAGAAATCAAGCGGCTTTGAACTGGTTGATTTTATTTTTCCGAAATTCCGGGTAATTCCAACGGTTTTCCTTGCGCCGAACTTTTCCCATGACAGCGAGGTTGCAGCAGTCATGACAGCGAAAGCGGAAAGCATCAACGGACTTTTTAAGGGAGTGGCGATTATTGACGCCGACACGACAGAAGCAACTACATATACGGAAGCGGTAGAATGGAAAAACAAAAAGAACATCGTGCAGCCGTCCGAACTGCTGGTATGGCCAATGCTGACACTGGGGGGCAGGGTATTCCACCATTCAACACAGCTGGCCGGGCTTATGGGAAGGACGGACGCAGACGGGGATCTGGGGAAGGAAACGCCCTGTGAATCTGCAAGTAACAAAACACTGCAGATTGACGGAATGGTACTGGAGGATGGCACAGAGGTACTGCTTGACCTCACAAAAGCAAATTATCTTAACTCACAGGGGATTATCACGGCGTTAAATTTTATCGGCGGATTTGTATCGTGGGGAAATGAAACAGCATGTTACCCGTCAAACACGGACGTTACGGATTATTTCTACTGTGTAAACCGCATGTTTGCGTGGGTTGGAAACTCGGTTATCCTGTCAATGTGGGGCAAGGTTGACAGGGGATTAAAACCGCGTCTGGTAGAATCGGTCGTACAGAGCCTTAACATCTGGCTTAACGGGCTTACATCGGAAGAGGTAATATTAGGGGGAAGGATTGAATTTCTGGAAGAGGAAAACCCGAAAACGGACCTGATGGCGGGTATTGCACACTTCCACATACACCTTACCCCTCCAAGCCCGGCGAAAGAACTTGATTTTGTTTTAGAGTACGACACAAGTTATCTCGAAACTTTATTTGGATAAGGGGGTGAAAAAAAGAATGGGACAGGTTGATGAAACCGTAATAGGGTTTGCGGTATATGAGGATGCTACGGAATATCTGGGAATCTCAGAAGCAACGCTGCCGGAAATTTCAAACATCACGGAGGAAATTTCCGGGGCGGGAATTAACGGTAAATACGAAACAGCCATACTTGGGCAGATTGAAGCAATGACGCTTACCCTTAATTTCAGGACGGTGACAAGAAATGCAATCAGGCTTTTTGAACCAAGGAGGCACAATCTTGACCTGAGGGCGGCACAGCAGAACCAGGACCCGACAAAAGGCGTGGTGGGTGTAACGAGGGTAAAACATATTCTGACGGTTGTTCCAAAGAAGCTGAATCCGGGAAAACTGGCAACGGCAAGCGCAGCGGAAGTAAGCGGGGAATATGCGGTGATGTACTATGCAAGCTACATTGATGGAAAGAAGATGCTGGAAGTTGACCCGCTGAATTACATCTACTATGTAAACGGACAGGACAACAGATGGGAAGAAATTAAAAAGGCACTTGGGAAATAGGCACGGGGAACCGCGCTTTTTTCATGCACAATATCAGGGAGGTTAGGACAATGGAAGATATCAGGAGAGAGAACGGACAGGAAGCAGGCAAAGAGGAAACAAAGGCAGAAATTGCGGCCGTGACCGATTCGGACACAAAGGAAAAAGTGCCGGAGGGCGCATATGCGGTTACCCTTGCAAAACCTTTCACATACGA
Organism: uncultured Lachnobacterium sp.; assembly: GCA_964398745.1. Taxonomy (GTDB): domain Bacteria; phylum Bacillota; class Clostridia; order Lachnospirales; family Lachnospiraceae; genus Roseburia. The sequence goes on along the minus strand of CAYNOE010000035.1, from coordinate 6,652 downwards.
AGACAGGACATACAACAAGTTCGTATTTGACTTTGACGGGCTTACCGGGGCGGATTTGGTAGACATTGAAACAGAAATGACGGCGGTGGGCGAATTTGCATTATCCCCGGAAATTTCAACGTCATTCCTGTACCGACTTGCGGCAAGGGCGGCAGGGGTAGGAAGTGACGTTATTTTATGCCTTCCAATCCGTGAGTTTGGAAAAGTCAAGAATATGACACAGAGTTTTTTAGTGTCAACGGGATACGGCGGGAAAACCCTATAAAATGGTTTAAACGAAACTGCATATTGCTTTCAAGGGAAACCCATACAGGCATAGAGTTCTGGCTAAAACAGACGATAAGGGGGCTGGATTCCTGGATTAAGATATACAACATGGTGGTCGAAGAGCAGAAAGGAGCGGGAAATGGCAACGGCTAAACAGTTTAAGCTGCTTTTTCAGCTGACCGCACAGCTTGGGCCAAACTTTTCCAGATCCTTTAAAAATGCGTCACAGACCATGAAGATACTGCAGAATGATTTAAAAGGTGCGAACCGGAAGTTAAAGGATGCATCTGCTTACCAGAAGCAGCAGACGGCAGTTGCAAACAGCAGGAGCAGGGTAACTGAGCTACAGAGTGAATACGACAGACTGGTTGAAAAAATTGGTGACGTAAATAATGCCACAAAGGAACAGAAAAAAGACCTACAGAGTGCGGAAACTGCATTGGCAAAGGCGAAAAATACAGCAGCAGATGAACAGGAACGGCTTGAGGAACTGGGCAGCGCCCTCCGTGAAGCCGGGGTAAATACTGACAGCTTAGGGCGTGACACAAACGAATTAAGGCAGCAGTATGAAAGGCTGGAAAAAAGCCAAAAGAAAGTACAGGAAATAACGGAAAAACAGGCGGCAAACAGGCAGGCTGTCTCACAGACAAAAGCACAGCTGGGAGGCCTGGTCGGAGTGGTTACGACAATAGCAGGAACTATTTATGCAGGTCCCGTAAAAAGCGCCATGGAATGGCAGCAGCAAATGCAAAACGTGGCAACACTGCTTGACGGGGACGTAAAAGGGAGGGTTGCACAGCTTAATAAAGAAGTAATGAAACTGTCAAATTCAACCGGAATAGGCACGAAGGATTTGACAGATGGTTTGTACCAGGTTGTATCCGCATTTGGGGATTCGGCAGAAGCATCCAAACAACTGGAGGTTGCAGCAAAAGCTGCGAAAGCGGGCGGAGCGACAACAACGGACGCCATAAACTTATTATCGGCAGTAACAAAAGGATACGGAGATACATCCGCACAGGCGCAGCAGAAAGCGGCAGATTTGGCTTTTGCAACTGTAAAGCTGGGGCAGACGAGTTTTCCGGAGCTTGCCTCTTCAATAGGGCAGGTAATCCCGCTTGCTTCCACGCTGGGAACAAAACAGGAAGATTTATTCGGGGCAATGGCAACGCTTACGGGGGTAACGGGGAGCACATCAGAAGTTACGACACAGTTAAAAGCAACCATGCAGGCGTTTTTATCCCCGTCCACGGCAATGCAGAAATCACTTGAGAAGTTAGGCTACACAAGCGGTAAAGAAATGCTTGAAAGTGAAGGACTGCAGGGCGCACTGGAAAACCTGAAGACAAGCGTGAATGGTAATGAGCTGGCCTTTGCAAATCTGTTTTCGTCCGTAGAAGCAAAAAACGCGGTTCTGGCACTAGCGGGAACACAGGCGGATACTTTTACGGAAAAAACAAAACAGATGTATGAAGCAGCAGGGGCAGCAGAAACGGCATTTAAAACTGCAACCGATTCAACAGAAGAGCGGGTGGCAAAAGCGAAAAACAGTATCAGCAACATCGGCAGGGTATTAGGAAATATGCTTTTGCCGAAAGTCGGGGAAACAGCGGATGCAGTAGCGGTTTTGATAACAAGGTTTTCTGATTTTGCCCAGGAAAATCCACAGCTTATAGCTACAGTTGCAAAAGTCGCAGCCGGACTAGTCGGCCTGAAAGCCGGGGGACTGATAGCCAGACTCGGATTTTTACAGGTGCAAGGCGGCATTATGTCAGTCAAAAAGGCTTTTGCCATAATGAGTGGTATAGGAATTGGTAAGTATATGGAAAATGCAGGAAAAGGCACAAAAATACTTATCAGGGCATTTGAGAAGATAAGAGGGTCAGGCATCGTAAAGACAATCACACAGATTGGGGGAGGATTCGGAGGTATCCTTACAAAGATACTGCCGCTGGCTGGCGTGATTGCAGCGGTAGGCGGTGCAGTCTGGTATGTATCCACCCATCTGGAACAGGTGCGGGGATTCATCCAGAAAACCTTTGGGAACGAGGCACTGGCGGCATTTAACAAGCTGGCAGGTGTGATAACACAGGCCGGAACGGCGGTAAAGGGCGCATTTTTTACAGGCGGAACCGGCATACTGGATACGCTGAAAAGCATACTTCCAACAGTTATAAACACATTGAAAACCGGGCTGCTGCCAATACTTCCAGTGCTTGCAAATATGGTCATACAGATTTTGCCACTCATAGGACAGCTTGTAACCGCAATTCTTCCGGCGCTGGGAGAACTGGCAGGGGCGGTAATGACGGTGCTTGCAACACTGGCGGCGGAAATCCTTCCGGTTATTGCACAGCTTATATCAGCCATCCTGCCCCTGGTATTGCAGATTGTACAGGCGGTTCTGCCCGTATTTATTGATTTGGTAAACACGATAGTGCCAGTACTGGCAGAGATTGCGCAGGCGGTTCTTCCGGTCATCATCCAGCTGGTACAGACAATTTTACCTATAATCACGCAGATTGTGAATGCAGTATTGCCCGTTTTAATCAGCATGCTTAATACGATTGTGCCAATATTCCAAAACATCATACAGGCAATCCTGCCAGTATTGCAGCAGCTTTTACAGGCGTTAATGCCTGTCGTGCAGATGCTGGCGGGGATATTAGGCGGCGTGCTGGGTTCGGCATTAAAGAGCATAGTGGAGATAGTGCAAAATGTCATGTCAGTTTTCCGGGGGCTGATAGACTTTATTACCGGCGTGTTTACCGGGAACTGGACGCAGGCATGGAATGGAATTAAAACCATTTTCAAAGGTGCAGTCGGAGGACTTGGGGAAATCATAAAAGCACCGTTACGGGTGATTGTATCGGCTGTCAATGCGGTAATCGGCGGGCTGAACAAACTGAAAGTGCCGGACTGGGTGCCAGGCATAGGCGGCAAAGGCATTAACATACCGCAGATACCGGGATTTGTAAACGGCACGGCAAGAACACCGGATACATTCATAGCAGGAGAGAACGGCCCCGAACTTATCACGGGGGCAGCAAACAGGAGCGTATTTACTGCAGCACAGACAAACCAGATATTCAACAACATGGCACAGGCGCAGGACCTTAACACGGCAAGCAATGTAAACGCAGGGATGGCTGGTACGGGCACAGTCATAATCCGTGTATCAAACAGTCCGACAGTGTACGTAAAAGGAGGAGAGACAGACGGAATCAGGGAACAGCTGCAGCAGTATGATGAGGAATTTCTGGAAAAACTGCGGGAAATCATACGCACGATCCTGAAAGAGCAGAAAGAAAAGGAGGACAGGGTTGCTTATGCCTGACACTTACACGACCATATCCGGGGACACATGGGACATTGTGGCTTACAAGGCATACGGAAACGAAATGTACATGGATATGCTGATTAAGGCAAACATAGAGCATAAGGATACCTACATATTTCCGGCGGGGGTTGTACTGACCCTCCCGGAAATTATTTTAGGGATATCGGAAACATTACCACCGTGGAAGCAGGGGGTAACAGAAAATGAGTGATAAGACACTGGCAAGGAGAACGCAATTAAAACTGTATTTCAAGGGTGCGGACATATCGAAGGAACTTTCAAAATACCTGCTATCCATGTCATTCACGGACAAGGAAGAGGACGAAACGGACGATATTAGCATATCGCTTGATGATAGAGAGGGGAAATGGATTAAGGATTGGCTTAATACAAATACAAAGAAAGGCGAAAAAAGGGCGTTCAAAGGCACAGAAATACATGCAATGGTTATCCAGAAGAACCCATACACGGACGGAAAAGACAAAGTACTGGACTGCGGGGTATTTGAGATTGACAGCGTAAATTATACAGGACCGCCCCAAAAGCTGACAATCAAGGCTACATCAATACCGTATAAGACGAAATTAAGGCAGACGAAGTACAACAAACCATGGGAAAATACTACGCTAAAGAATATGGCGCAGAAGATAGCGAAACGCAGCGACATGAAACTTATGTACCTGTCAAATTTTAACCCCGTATATAAGCGCAGGGAGCAGAGGAACATGACGGACATAGCATTCCTGAAGAGAATGTGCAAACGTGCCGGAATCAGCCTTAAGGTAACATCAAAAAAAATCGTACTGTTTGACGCGGCAGACTTTGAGAAAAAAGCAGAGGTAAAAAAGATAAAAGCAGGAAAAGGAAATATATTAAGTTACAGTTTTTCCACAAAAACAGCGGATACCGCCTATTCGTCCTGTCATGTTGTATACACGGACCCACACACAAAAAAGAAGATAGAAGCAACCTACAAACCGGAAAATGCAAATTCTGACGGGCAGACACTGGAGATAAAACAAAAGGTATCAGGCGTTGCGGAAGCCAGGGAACTTGCCAGAAAATCGTTAAGGGCAAAAAACAAAGGCGAAACAACGGCAGAATTTACACTAATCGGGGATGTGGATTATGTGGCGGGGATCACGGTAAGGGTATACGGATTCGGGGAATTTAATGGCAAATACATAGTTGAACAGGCAACGCACAATATTACAGGCGGTTACAAGGTGCAGATAAAATTACGAAGCTGCCTGGAGGGGTATTGATGATAAAGGAATTTAATGATGATGACATAAGGGAACTGCAGGACATGGTAAGGATTGGCATTGTAAGCAGCGTAAACAAAGAGAAAATGACGGCAAGGGTAAAGATAGAAGAACAGGGCATTGTAACGGGGGATTTGCGGATAGTGCAGAATACGCCGTTTATGGTTATGGAATGGAAAGATGCAGGAGTAAAGTGGAATTATGAAGCCGATTACGCACAGTACGACAGGAAATTAGGCATAGGGGACAGATACAGGGAAGAGTATCCGGATATCCTGCATACATGGAAAGGCACGGCAGACAGGATTATAAAAGTGTATCCGTGGATACCGCATATAGGACAGTGGGTATTGTGCATTTTTAAGCCGGGTGGAGAAGGGGACGGATTTATTCTGGGAGGCATATGATGTAAAAGGAAAAGACGGCGGTAATAAAATCAGCAAAAAAAGCGCAGAAAAAGGAAATGGCCGGGACAATACAAAATATACGGCTGACAGGGGAAAGAAAAACGGCACAGAAAACGGGAAAGATAGGGACGCTTGGGGATATTGTATTCACAGTGTCGGAAAAGACCATACAGACGTTTGACGGGCTGAAAATCGAAAGTAAAACGAATTATGCAAAACATACACGGCATAATAAAAAGCCGCTGCTGGAATTCCAGTACAACGACACAGACACAGCAAGCTTTACAATTTATCTGTCCGTGTTTTTGGGAGTAAATCCCAGAACAATGCAGGATAAATTAGACAAATACAGAAAGAAGGGGAAAATACTTACCTTGGTCATAGGAGGCAAAAAATATGGCACGAAATGGGTAATAACACAGCATTCCAAGGACTACGAAAAATTTGACAATAAGGGCAATCTGCTGATTGCAAAAAGCAGCATTTCGCTGGAGGAATACCCGGAAAGGTAAGGATATGACATATACAGTTGACACGACAAAGGAAAATGATATAAACATAGAGCCGGAGACGGTATACGAAGAGGTCATACAGAATCTTTACTTCCTTTATTCCTCAATGGAATATGACATACCGCTTGACAGGGAATTTGGATTGAACGGTGCATATATAGATAAACCGATAGAAACAGCAAAGGCACTGGCCACCATAAATATTTACGATAAGACGGAGAAATATGAACCAAGGGCGGAAATAGTAAACATTGACTTTGAAGCTGATTATAAAAGAGGCATGTTAAAACCGATAGTGGAGGTAGAAATCAATGACGAATACGACAACGAGGAATATACCGAGTAACCTGCCGGAGGTTGAATTTGTAAATACCGACACGGAATCGCTTGTAAACAAACTGATAGCCGGGTATGAGGGAATCACGGGAAGGACGTTATACCCGGCAGATCCGGTAAGGGCGTTTATCCTATGGCTTGCAGATGTGATTATACAGGAAAGGGTGCTGATAAACGAATCGGCGAAGCAGAACCTGCCACGGTATGCGGAGGGAATTTATTTGGATTCACTTAGCGAGATATTCCACAATACACCAAGGTTAGAACCGACAGCAGCAAGAACGACACTCAGGTTTTACCTGACAAAGACACTGGAAGAGGATTTTATCATAACGGATGTACTGGAGGCAACGGTAGACGGGGAAATAAACTTTGAAACAACAGAACATATAATATTTAAAGCCGGGAAAAGTTTTGCAGACGTTCCGGCAGTGTGCACCACAGCCGGGGAAATAGGGAACGGTTTTACGCCGGGGCAGATTAACAAACTGGTATCAGATGAATTTTTGTATTTCGGAGAAGTGG
>CAYNOE010000034.1:0-17954 GCA_964398745.1 uncultured Lachnobacterium sp. | reverse complement strand
ACTCCGCAACCATTTTTTCGCTGTCTGCAAAAATCCCTGAAATATCCGTAAATTCCGCCATCCCTGTCATCGTTTTTTCCCCCTGCCGTAATTTGTTTTTTTGTAACTATTCAGAACCTCCTGGAATAAGATTGGCAGATTCGTCATGCCTGCATGTAAGAAGCTGCTAATCTTATTTCAGGATGGCGGTTCTGAATAGTTACCATTATTATATTTTAGCACTGGAACCGCGGTACCGCCATACTACCTTTCAAAAATATGGTAGAATTTCCGTAAAAAAGGTGCCTTATGCAGGCACCCTTTCATTATTTTTCCATATATTTTTTTATCCGGCGGTATACACCGGCGCCGTCCAGTTCATATTTTTCCAGAAGTTCCGCCGCCGGGCCTGATTCCCCAAACGTATCGCGGATACCGATTCTGTAAACCGGAACCGGTGCTTCCTCTGCAAGCGCCCCAAGGACTGCGCTGCCAAGTCCCCCGATAATGGAATGCTCCTCTACCGTGACGACCTTTCCGGTTTCTTTTGCCGACCGGATAATCAGTTCTTTATCTACCGGCTTTAAGGTATGGATGTTTACGACCTTTACACTTATTCCGTCCTGCTCCAGCTGCTTTGCCGCATCCACCGCGCTGTGGACACAGAGGCCTGTCGCAAAAATGGTCACATCCTTTCCCTCTTTTAAGACCACGCCTTTTCCAAGTTCAAATTTGTAGTCCGGCGTATCATTGATAACCGGAACGGCAAGCCTGCCAAAGCGCAGGTAAACCGGCCCGTCCAGTTCGTAAGCGGCTTTTACGGCTGCTTTTGCTTCCACATCATCGGACGGATTAATCACCGTCATGCCGGGGATGCTTTGCATAAGCGCAAGATCCTCGTTGCACTGGTGGCTTGCCCCGTCCTCGCCTACGGAAATCCCGGCATGGGTTGCCCCGATTTTCACGTTTAAATGCGGATAGGCTATGGAATTTCTCACCTGCTCATATGCCCTTCCCGCCGCAAACATTGCAAATGTACTGACAAACGGAACATAGCCGCAGGTACTCATTCCTGCTGCAATTCCCATCATATTCGCTTCTGCGATTCCGCAGTCAATATGCCGGTCAGGAAATTCCTTTTTAAAAACGCCCGTTTTGGTTGCCGCAGCAAGGTCGGCATCCAGCACAACCAGATTTTCATGTTCTTTTCCAAGCGAAACCAAAGCATTTCCGTAACTGTCCCTTGTTGCAATTTTCTTTATTTCTGGCATAATGCTTCCTCCACTTTTTCCAAATCTTTTATGGCTGTTTCGTATTCCTCATCATTCGGCGCCTTGCCATGCCATGACACATTGTCTTCCATAAAGGAAACACCTTTTCCTTTGGTGGTTTCTGCAATAATTGCAGTTGGTTTTCCTTTTGTTTCTTTTGCTTCTGCAAATGCTTTCTGTAAATCGGAAAAATCATTCCCGTTAATGCAGATTACATGGAAGTTAAAGGCTTCTAATTTTTTATCAATCGGATACGGCGAACATACCTCACTGATTTTTCCGTCAATCTGCAGATTGTTATTATCCACAATGACTGCCAGATTGTCCAGTTTCCGGTGTCCGGCAAACATCGCAGCTTCCCAGATCTGTCCCTCTTCGATTTCTCCATCGCCCAAAAGGGCATATACCCTGTAATCTGACTGCTGCATTTTTCCGGCAAGAGCCATTCCGACTGCCGCAGACAGTCCCTGACCCAGGGAACCGCTTGACATATCCACGCCCGGAATATGTTTCATATCCGGATGCCCCTGCAGGTATGAACCAGTATGGCGCAAAGTCTTTAAATCCTCCACCGGGAAAAATCCTCTGTGCGCAAGGGCGGAATAAAGTCCCGGCGCCACATGCCCTTTTGACAGGACAAACCGGTCCCTGTTTTCCATTTTAGGATTTTGGGGATCGATGTTCATTTCTTCAAAATAAAGGTAAGTAAAAATATCTGCTGCGGATAACGAGCCGCCCGGATGCCCGGAGGCTGCCGCATGTACCGCGGTCACAATTCCTTTGCGGACTCTGGCCGCTGTTTTTTCGAGTTCCAAAATATTCATCAGTCCTGCTCCTTTTATCTGCCAAATACAGCTTCATAATCTTTTTTGAATTTCTCGATTCCCTGGTCTGTCAGCGGATGCTTTGTCATCTGCTCAATAACTGCATACGGAACAGTTGCGATATCCGCGCCTGCCAGCGCACAGTCGGTTACATGTACCGGATTGCGGATGCTTGCCGCAATAATTTCGGTATCGTATCCGTAGTTATCAAAAATCTGCACAATTGTGGAAATCAATTCCACCCCCGGCTGGCTGATATCATCCAGCCTGCCAAGAAACGGGGAAACAAAAGCCGCTCCGGCTTCTGCCGCAAGAAGCGCCTGGTTTGCGGTAAAAATCAGGGTAACGTTTGTCTTAATTCCCTCTTTTGACAACGCCTTTACTGCCTTTAAGCCTTCCACGGTCATTGGAATTTTTACGACCATGTTTTTATGTATGGCAGCGATTTCCCTTCCTTCTTTAATCATCCCTTCCGCGTCAGTGGTAGTGGCCTTTACTTCGCCGCTGATTGGGCCGTCAACAATTGAAGTGATTTCCTTAATGACTTCATTAAAATCCCTTCCTTCTTTTGCGATCAGTGACGGATTTGTGGTTACACCACAAATCACGCCCATGTCGTTTGCCTTTCTGATATCTTCCGTATTGGCAGTGTCAATAAAAAATTTCATGATACAATATCTCCTCTCATATAAATATAAACGAAACCAGGCAATTGCGAAACTCTGTTTGGCAATTACTCCTTTAGTTAAACGGGTTTTCCGTCGGGTACATCATGCCCTTTGGCTGGTTGTAATTGATTTCTTCAACCGGCACACCGGCATATTTAAAGATTTCATACAAAATCTTTCCGAAATGCCCGAACGCAACCGCGCCGTGGTGCGGATAATTCTTTTCGATTAATACATGGCGGTAAAATCTTCCCATCTCCGGAATCGCGAATACTCCGATTGCGCCAAAGGAACGGCTTGCCACAGGAAGCACCTCCCCTTCCGCAATGTATGCCCTAAGCTTCGCATCCGATGTGCTCTGCAGACGGTAGAAGGTAATTTCGCCCGGAATAATATCGCCTTCCAAAGTTCCCTGTGTTACTTCCTCTGGCAGGGTACGCGCCATAATCCTCTGGTACTTCATCTCGCAGAAGGAAAGCTTTGTGGATGCGGTATTGCCGCAGTGGAAGCCCATAAAGGTATCCTTCAGCGTGTAGTCAAATTTTCCTTTGATATCACTTTCATAAATATCCGCCGGAACAGAGTTGTTAATATCAAGAAGTGTTACCGCATCCTTACTAATCACCGTACCGATAAATTCACTTAATGCACCGTAAATATCTACCTCGCAGGATACCGGAATTCCCATTTTGGTCAGGCGGCTGTTGACATAGCATGGCACAAAACCAAACTGTGTCTGGAATGCAGGCCAGCATTTTCCGGCAATCGCCACAAACTCACGGCTTCCCTTGTGCTGTTCTACCCAGTCGGTCAGCGTCAGTTCATACTGCGCAAGCTTCTTTAAAATCTCCGGCTTTTTGTTTCCTGCGCCAAGCTCTTTTTCCATGTCCGCTGCAACAGCGTCAATCCTTTCATCCCCTTCATGCTTTTTAAAGCTTTCAAATAAATCCAGCTCGGAATTTTCCTCGATTTCCACGCCCAGATTGTATAACTGCTTAATCGGTGCGTTGCATGCAAGGAAATTCTGCGGTCTTGGGCCGAAAGAAATAATTTTCAGGCTGGAAAGTCCAACCAGCGCCCTTGCAATGGATGCGAAATCATGAATCATGTCCGCGCATTCATCCGCTGTGCCAACCGGATATTCCGGGATATATGCCTTTAAGTTTCTGAGCTTTAAGTTATAGCTTGCATTTAATACCCCGCAGTAAGCGTCCCCTCTTCCGTCAATCAGATTATCCCCTGTTTCCTCTGCTGCCGCAATGACCATTGCAGGCCCGTCAAACTCTTTTATGAGCAGAGTCTCTTCTGTTTCCGGACCGAAGTTTCCAAGGTATACGACCAGCGCGTTACAGCCGGCTTTTTTGATATCCTCCAGTGCATTTCTCATGTGAATTTCATTTTCCACACAGACCGGGCATTCGTAAATTTCCCCGTACTTTCCCTGGTATGCCTTTACGACAGCTTTTCTCCTGTTTTCAGAAAGGCTCATTGGAAAACAGTCACGGCTTACTGCTATGATTCCTAACTTCTCGACTGGCATGTTGTTCATGTTAAATCCCTCCATTTAATGATTAATCATTGCTGTTTACAGTTTCGCAAATACTGGTTTTAATGCCGGATAAATTTGCTTAAACTTCTGGTACTTTTCTTCATATTTTGCGGCAAGTGCAGCTTCCGGCTCTATACGTTCCGCCACCTTTACCATTTTATCCGCCGCTTCTTTTACGCTGGCAAATTCCCCGCAGGCAACCGCTGCAAGCATCGCGCCTCCCATGGAAGGCCCTTCTTCAATCTCAGGTACTTCCAGTGTGATATTTAAAATGTTTGCAACCATCTTTTTCCAAAGCGGGCTTTTTGCCCCGCCGCCGCAGATTTTTGAACACTTTACATCAATGCCGAGCTTCTTTGCCACTTCAAAGGAATCCCGGAGAGCAAACGCAACTCCCTCTAAAACCGCCTGCGTCATGTCGGCGCGCGTGCTGTCCATCGTAAGTCCGGTAAAGGTTCCCCGTGCCAGCGGATCGTTGTGCGGCGAGCGCTCGCCCATCAGATACGGCAGGAAATACACATGGTTTTCGCCAAGTTTGTCAATCGCTTTCTGTTCCATGGCATAATCCTGAGTGCCAATGATTTCGTCCATCCACCATTTATTGCAGGACGCAGCAGAAAGCATGCATCCCATCAGATGGAAGCTTCCATCTGCATGTGCAAAGGAATGAAGGGCATTGTTTTCATCCACCCCGAATTTTGCAGAGGAAATAAACAGTGTTCCGCTTGTGCCGAGTGAAATATTGCAGGCACCGTCCCCGACTGTTCCGGTACCGACTGCTGCCGCTGCATTATCACCTGCACCTGCCGCCACTTTTACAGTTTCCGGCACACCGAGTTCTTTTGCGATTTCCGGAAGCAGTGTTCCCACTGCCTCGTAGCTTTCATAAACCTTTGGCAGCCATTCCTCTTTTATGCTTAAGATTTCACACATTTCTTTAGACCACTGCCTGTTTTTCACATCAAAATATAATGTACCTGACGCATCGGAAACGTCCGTTGCAAATTTCCCGGTCAGGCGGTAGCAGAGGTAATCCTTCGGCAGGAGAAGCTTTGCAATTTTGCTGTAGTTTTCCGGTTCATTTTTTTTCAGCCAGAGAACCTTCGGCGCAGTAAATCCGGTAAAAGAAATATTCGCCGTGTATTCGGAAAGCTTTTCCTTTCCGATGACATTGTTTAAATAATCACACTCTTCGGTTGTCCTGCTGTCATTCCAGAGTATTGCCGGACGGATGACTTCGACCTTATCATCAAGGGATACAAGCCCGTGCATCTGCCCGCCGAAACTGATTCCTGCCACCTGTGATTTGTCACAGCCTGAGAGTAATTCCTTTAAACCGTCCATGGTCTGACGGAACCAGTCATACGGGTTCTGCTCGGACCAGCCCGGTTTTGGAAAGGAAAGCGGATATTCCCGGCTTGTGATTTTTTCTATGGTTCCGTCCGAGCTTAACAGAAGAAGCTTGACCGCCGAGGTTCCCAGGTCAATTCCAATATAATACATATCATTTTTCCTCCATTATCTGTAGTATTCCCGTGTAACGGGGATACTGCAATATCTTAACATCCTTCGCCGCCAGTACAATCTCTCCCGCTTCAAAGATTTCCCCGGAAATCAGATCCTGCATCCTCTCCGGCAGACTGACGGCTGTTGCACTGTCATTATGGTTTAAGATGTAAAGCAGTCTGGCACTTTCGTTTTCACGGCTGGTCACTTCCACCCCTGCAGGTGTTTCCAGCACTGGCTTTATGCCCTGTTCTTCACATAAATCCGGCAGAAACGTCCGGTAAAACTCCTCACTGGAAGCCGTGGCAAGATAGTACGCATTTCCTTTGCCAAACTTATTTTTTGTGATAACCGGCATGCCTTTGTAGAAATCTTTTCCGTATCCGTTTTCATCCACCCGGTCTGCCCCTTCCAGATGCAGAAGGTCACATAACAGCGTGGCCGGATACGTCTTTCCTTTATAGGAAAATTCGTTTTCCATTCCTTCCGGAAGCGCATCCTCCTCTTCCACCCAGATACCAAGAATATCCCGGAATTTGCCCGGATATCCGCCGAGCGTTACAAGGTCATGTTCGTCCACGAAGCCGCTGAAAAATGTGGTTAAGAATGTACCGCCGTTTTTTACAAATGCACGGATTTTTTCATCATCATTTCCCTTTACCATATAGTAAACCGGCGCAATCACCAGTTTATAAGCGGAAAAATCCGCGTCCACGGAAACAATGTCCACGTTGTAATTCATGTTTCGCAGCACTTCATAAAAACGAGCAAATTCATCCAGATATTTAAGGTTCTGGCTTGGTCCCGCAGAATATTCCACCGACCACCAGTTGTCCCAGTCCATAATCATCGCAATATCCGATTTGGTCTTCATGCCAAGCGTCTTTGTTCCAATGCGCTCCAGTTCCTTCCCAAGAGCTGCAATCTCTTTGTAAACACGCGCCTCTTTACTGCCGGCATGATCAATGACCGCACCGTGGTATTTTTCACACGCGCCGATACTTCTGCGCATCTGGAAAAACATGACGGTGTCCGCCCCGTGCGCGACTGCCTGATAACTCCAGAGCCGCATCACACCCGGCCGTTTTAAGGCGTTGTACGGCAGCCAGTTTGTTACGCTAGGCGTCTGCTCCATTAAGGCAAATGGCTCGCCATTTTTGATGCCGCGCATCAGGTCATGCGCCATGGCAATTTTTGCGTAACTGTCCTCGTTCGCCGGATAATTGTCCCAGGAAACAAAATCCATTTCCTTTGCCCATTTAAAATAATCAAGCGGCTTGTAAAATCCCATCAGGTTGGTTGTCACTGCTGCATCTGGAAGAATCTTTTTTACTGCGTCCTGCTCACGCACATAGCAGTCTAAAATGGAATCTGACATAAACCTGCGGTAATCAAGGGAAATTCCCTGAAATGTCGTTCTGTCTACTTCAAAATGCTCGCTGTTTAAATTCGGAGCCACAATTTCATCCCAGTCATAAAACGTATGTCCCCAGAATGTAGTATTCCAGGCTTTATTGACCGCATCCATTGTTTTGTATTTTTTCCTGAGCCATACACGGAATGCCTTTTCACAGTTTTCACAGTAACATTCGCCGCCAAATTCATTGGAAATATGCCATGCCACAATATTGTCATAATCCTTATAATGCTCTGCCAGTTTTTCGGCAAGCGCCACGGAATATTTCTGGTAAGCCGGACTGTTCGGGCAGGAATTGTGGCGGTCCCCGAATTTACGTTTTCTCCCGTCAAATCCCACGCGCAGGATATCCGGATATTTTTTTGCCATCCATGCCGGGTGCGCCCCGGTGGAAGTTGCAAAGCAGACCTTCATGCCGTTTGCCTTTACAAACTCCATGATTTCATCCAGCCTGGAAAAATCATAGGTGGTTTCATCCGGCTGGAGCGCAGCCCATGAAAATACGTTAAGCGTCACGATATCTATGCCCGCTTCCTTTAACATTTCCATATCTTCCAGCCAGACTTCTTTCGGCCACTGCTCCGGGTTATAATCCCCGCCGTATGGAATTTTGTCTAATTTCTTATATGGAATCATTATTTTTCCTCCATGCTTCTATACCGGCTGCACTCAGGACGGAATCTGAAGCTTTATGGTCTGACGGATATCCGCGCTGGAACTTCCCACCAGAATCTCATAGCTGCCCGGCACCTGCGTCCATTCTTTTCTTCCTACGTCATATCTGCAGAATGCACGCGGACTGACGTTTATCGTATAGGAAGTCTCCTGTCCCGGCATCAGTTCCAGTTTGGCAAAGCCCGCAAGCTGCTTAACCGGTTCGTCAGCCGCCGCACCCTCCCGTGCAACATAAACCTGCACGATTTCTTTGCCCTTGTAATTTCCGGTATTTTTTATGGTTCCCATTACCTCACAGTTTTCCCGGCTGTTCACACTTATATTTCCGTAAGAAAATGTCGTATAGGACAGTCCGTGACCGAATACAAACTGCACCGGAATATTTTTGCGCTCATAGTAACGGTATCCGACCAGAAGCCCCTCACTGTATTCCTGCGTCAGATGGGCGTCCATTTTCTTCTTTTCTTCATCCGTAAGCCCGCGTCCCAGATAATCCTCCCCGACATATCCGCTGCTTTCTTCCAGGCTGAACGGAAGGGATTCCGCAAGCTTTCCGGACGGAGTAATCTCACCGAACAGAATCTCCGCAAGTGCGTAGCCGCCCTCCATACCGCTGTAGCTCATCCACAGAAGGGAGGATGCTTTGTCAGACCATGCCTGCATTGCAACCGGTGAACCGGCAAACATGACAACCGCCATATCCGGACGTACTGCAAGCAGTTCAGAGATTAATTCATCCTGTTCAAACGGAAGCGACAGATCTTTGCGGTCCAGTCCCTCCACATCATATTCATGGTTTAATCCGCCGACATAAACGACATAATCAATGTCTGAATCCTTTGCACGTTCTACTGCCTGTGCGCGGAGTTGTGCCGCACGTTTTTTGTATGCAGCCCTTCTGGCATTCCTCTCCTCCTCGGTTTCATTTAACGGAACCGCCGGTTCCCCGTCAAGGCTGGTTGCCTGCCAGCTTAAATCCTGTTCAGACTGCTTCGAAACCTCATAGCCCTGCTCGAAAAACACCTCGCTGTTTCCGCCCTGAAATTCCTTAATTCCAAGAAGCGGCGTCTTTTCATATAATGCCTTGATTTCCGCACTTCCGCCGCCTAATGCCTGATGACGGATGGCGTTGTCCCCGATAACCAGAACGCGGTCTGCTTTCGAGCGGTCAAACGGCAGCGTTTCTTTTTCATTTTTTAAAAGTACTATGGCTTCCCTTGCCACTGTAAAGGCAGACCACTGGTGTTCCTGTGTATTGTAACAGCCCTGCTTTCTGTCACGGTTTTTCTTTATCTGCGGTTTTTCTCCCGCCACGATTTCAATCAGCCGTATGCGTACCATAAGAAGCAGGATATGGCGGATTTTTTCATCAATATCTTCTTCGGAAACCTCACCGTTTTTCACTGCTTTTAGAAGCGGATTTGCCATAACATATTCATCAAAATCAGGCGTTACGGACATTTCGATATCCAGCCCGCTCTTTCCTGCAGGTATGGTATGGTGTACGCCGCCCCAGTCGGAAATGACTGTACCGTCGTAACCCCATTCTTTCCTTAAGATTTCCCCAAGCAGCAGTTCGCTCTCGCAGCAGTGCTGCCCTCTTACCAGATTGTACGCGCCCATAATGGAATAAGCGCCGGCCTCCTTCACTACCGCTTCAAATGCCGGAAGGAAAATTTCCCTAAGCGGGCGTTCATCCACTTCCACATTTACCCAGAGTCTTTCCGTCTCCTGGCTGTTTAACGCAAAATGCTTCACGCACGCCGCCACATCCGCGGTCTGGATTCCCTGCACCAGCGGAACCGCAATTTTTTCGATTAAATACGGATCCTCACTGATATATTCGAAATTCCTGCCGCAGTTCGGAAGACGTTTGACATTGATTCCCGGAGCAAGGATTACGTCTTTTCCGCGCCCCCTTGCTTCCTCGCCCAGCACCTGTCCTGCGGTATAGGCAAGCTTTGTATTCCATGTCGCGGCAATCGCACTGTTGCTTGGCAGATAGGAAACGATATCATCCCCATGTCCTGCCGGAAGCCATGTATCATTTAAAAATTCGCTCCGGACTCCCATTGGTCCGTCCGACATTTTTAATGGCGGAATATTCAGCCGCTCCACGGCGCCGGTCTGAAACAGGCCTGCACCGTGAATCATCTTAATTTTTTCCTCCAGGGTAAGTTCAGCAACAATTTTATCAATCTGCTGCATCATTTCTTTTTGTTCCATACTGTCACCTCACAAACTCTAATTTTCTATCAGGCAATTCTCAGGCAGTTTTTACAACAATATCCGCCTGGCATTCCTTAAGCAGGATATTTTTATCTTTCTTTTCCATCTTTGCACCGGTAACGGATGCCGCATCGGTATTGACAAGTTCCACAACCGGATTCTTCGCACTGTTATTTTCGATATGGATATGAATTTCACCATCGCATTTTTCTGCGATAACCGTACATGCCAGTTTCTGGTCCATGGTATATACGGCAGTTTCTGCCTTACCGGTTAATCCGAATACCTTAAGTGTCACACCATCGCCATAATCGTATTCCGGATTGTCATCCACTGCGCCGACTGCCACAATGGAATCCGGTTTTACCATAAGCGGAATATCACAGTATCCGCATGTCCTGCTGTGCCACTGTCCGCCTGCTTCTTCTTCCCCTGTAAAGAAGTTGGTCCATACGCCGTTTATGGACGGAAGATAATACTCGCCAATGCTTTCTTCATTAAATACCGGCGCAACCATCAGGTTGTCCCCAAGCATGTACTGTTTGTCAATGTGATGCGTGTTCTTATCCCCCGTAAACTCAAGTACCAGCGCACGCATGGAAGGAACCCCCTCGTTATGCGCGGTCAGCGCCGTCTTCCAAAGATAAGGCATCAGCCTTGCTTTCAGCCGTGTGAAGAAGCGGACAACGTCCACGGCTTCCTCATCATATGCCCACGGCACACGGTAGGACGTACTGCCATGCAAACGGCTGTGTGAGGAAAGCAGGCCGAATGCGCACCAGCGTTTATATACATCCGGTGTGGAAGTGCTTTCAAAGCCGCCGATATCGTGGCTCCAGAAGCCAAAGCCCGACATCTGCAAAGACAGCCCGCCGCGCAGACTTTCTTCCATGGACTCATAATCCGACCAGCAGTCGCCGCCCCAGTGTACCGGGAACTTCTGTCCGCCAACCGTTGCAGAACGCGCAAAGAGTACTGCCTCGCCTTTTCCCCTCTGCTTCTCCAATAGTTCATACACCGTTTTATTGTAAAGATATGTATAATAATTATGCATTTTTTCTGCATCCATCCCATTGTGGTACACACAGTCAACGACCGGAATCCGCTCGCCGAAATCGGTCTTAAAACAGTCCACTCCCATATCCAGAAGGGCTTTTAACTTGTCCTGGTACCATGCGCAGGCATCCGGATTGGTAAAGTCAACAAGCGCCATGCCCGGCTGCCACATATCCCACTGCCATACACTGCCGTCATTTCTCTTAAGGAAATAGCCTTTTTCCATCCCCTCGTCAAACAGGCAGGAGCACTGCGCAATGTACGGGTTAATCCAAACGCAGATATGCAGCCCTTTTGCCCTGATTCTTGAGAGCATTCCCTTTGGATCCGGAAATACACGGGAATCCCATGTAAAGTCGGACCAGTGGAAATCCTTCATCCAGAAACAGTCAAAATGGAATACCTTAAGCGGAATCCCGCGCTCCAGCATGCCGTCAATAAAACCCATAACCGTCTTTTCATCATAATTCGTGGTAAACGAAGTGGACAGCCAGAGTCCGAAAGTCCACGGTGCAGGCAGTCCCGGCTTTCCGGTTAAATCCGTGTAACGGCGCAGAACGTCTTTCATTTCCGGACCATTAATATAGAAGTAATCCAGACATTCGCCTGGTACGGAAAACTCTACTTTGGTCACAGCTTCGGTTGCCACCTCAAAGGATACCTTTTCCGGATGGTTGACAAAGATGCCGTATCCCTTATTTGAGATATAAAACGGTATGTTTTTATAGGACTGCTCGGTGGATGTGCCGCCGTCCTCGTTCCAGATATCCACGGACTGTCCGTTTTTTGTAAATGCGCCAAACCTCTCACCCAGACCATAGACCAGCTCACCCACGCTGAGGGAAAGCTGCTGTCTCATGTAGGCATCCTCATTTGTCAGGGCATATGCCTCGCCCTTCCAGTTTGTTTTCATGTAGGCAAGATCCCGCCAGCCGCTGCTGCAGCGTTTTTCGTCCCCGTTTAAATAAGTCATTTTCCAGTTCTTTTTGTCAATCAAAAGTCCGGCTTTTCCGCTGCGGATACAGATGCTTTCCTCACTGTCCATAACGTCCAGCGCACAGCCTTTTCCGTCATTTATTTCAAATGCCGGACCGTTCTGAACCGCGCCCCTGTTATGTACCGTCTTTACCCGGATCACCTCCGGCACCGGGGATGTAATCTCAACCGACAGGCAGACACCGCCCAGCGTATCCCCGCGCTGCGCAATATGGCTGGTCGGCACATAAAGAAGCACCCTTTTTTCTTCCACTGTGGTAAAGTAAACTTCTGCTGCGGCAAGGCAGCCCACGCCCTCTTTTTGTAACCAGCATCCATTACTGAATTTCATATGTTTCGCCCCTCCTATAAAATCTCCTCTTTTTTTATTTACAGTCTGTAATGTGATTATATACCCAATCCAGTTTTCTTCCAACTTGAGTTTTTTCACAATGTTTACTATAATTATTATAGATTTTAAGTAACTATGAGGCGGGGTTCTGAATAGTTACAACTCTAAAAACAAAGGAGAAACGGCATGCCATTCCTCAAAAAGAAACATAAAACTTCAAAAGTACGCAACAAGATTATGTCAATCTTTATCCTTGCCGCCGTCTTACCAATCCTTCTGATCGGCAGTATTTCCATTCTGCAGATCAGGAAGCAGATGCGCGAACATTATGACAAACAGCTTGCAGCGGAGGGACAGCGTGTAAACTCTGTCTTGTTTGATATTACCACCTCCATCTATACCTCAACGGAAACTCTGATTACCACAAGGCAGTGCATGCATCTGTTCGGCGCCATGGACCGGATTCCAGAGACCGATAATGATTATGCGGAATTTACCGCAGCGGTTGCGCGGCTTAAAAACAATACTGCAGCAATTTCTGCAATTACCGTTTACACAAACAATCCAAACCTTCCCGAAAACAATTACATCCACTACCGTTATTCCTGCGAAACGCAGCCGTGGTATTCCATTCTTCCGGACAAGGGATATAACCACTGGGGATGTTTTACCAGCACAAGATTCAGGCAGGATTATTATGAGCTTACGCTCGTACGGCGCATTGGCACTGTTTCCAGCAAATATTCCGCCTATCTTGTCGTCCAGCTTGACAACAACAATATTAAAAACCGGCTGGACCAGAACTCCTATACGATCATAAGTACAATAAACAACTTTCCTGTATTTTATTCCAGCAGGGAATCCTTAAAACAGACCGAATTTCCATTTCCGGGAAAATACAGCCAGGATTTCTTCTCCTATGACGGACCAATGAAAATTGACAGTAAAACACAGCTTTCCCGTGTTGTTTCCTTCCGTCCATACGGAACCAGGGATTTGTTCTATATCTGCGTCAGCGCGGCCGATGCATATGACAGTATTCATTTGATGACCCTTGCCTACTGTCTGGTTATTGCAATCAGTATTCTCGTGCCAATGCTGATTGTTACACTGTTCCTGTCGGCATTCAGCAACCGGGTCACAACCTTAAAAACCGCCATGCACCAGGCAAGCGAAGGGGATTACAATATTATCGAAGTGTTCCGGGGAGACGATGAATTAAGCGATGTTTTTTCCGATTTGAAACGTACGGTCGAATTAATTCGCAGGAAAGAAGCGGAAATATATACGGCACAGATTAATGAACAGCTTTTAATCAACCAGCAGCAGCAGATGGAATTTAAAATGCTTGCCAGTCAGATTAACCCGCATTTTCTTTATAATACCCTGGAAACAATCCGGATGCAGTCCCTCTCTGCCGGTAACCGGGACGTTGCCCATTCCATCAAGCTTCTGGGGAAAGCCATGCATTATGTACTGGAAAATTCCGGCATCAATTCCACCACGCTGGACCGTGAGCTTTCCTATATTGCAACATACCTTGAAATCCAGAAGCTCCGTTTCGGCGACCGCTTTACATCAAAACTGGAGTTGGAGGAAGGACTGGATCCTGCCAGTTACCAGATTCTGCCCCTGCTGCTGCAGCCGGTTGTGGAAAACGCGGTGGTACACGGTCTGGAATCCGTATCTTCGAATGGCTGTGTCAAAATCCAGATCAGTGTCAAAAATGATATTTTACAGATTGTTGTAGGGGATAACGGATGCGGTATGGATGAAGAATCACTGTCCGCCCTGAAATACAAAATCAGCCACCACGATCCAGCGGATTCCAGAAGCATCGGGCTTTATAATATCAGCCAGCGGATTAAACTCTGTTACGGCAGCACCTACGGAATGGAGATTGACAGTATCAAAGGCGAAGGAACCATGGTAACCATAAGCCTTCCGGCACAAAACATCCACGAAGAATAAAAAACCAGTCATTAAAAAATCCCCGGTTCCTGAAAAGGACGGGGACTTTTTATATAGAAAAATTTTAAAGGGAGGACAAATTTATCTGGATACTTCTGCTTCTGCCGCAAAGCGGTCCTGCACATTTTTCCGGTCAACTTCGATAACCTTGTCATAGCCAAGTCCATTGACCGTATTCTGCATGTCTTTTAACAGGAAATTAAATTCATCTTCATTCTTTGCAAAAATCATCTGCCATGAATTCGTAATAATTGTCTGCCTGCACTGTTCCTTAATGGATGCAATATCCATTTCGTAATCCGGAACTGCATAATTGGAACCCGGTCTTACAACCAGCATATTTTTATCCTTTAAATAACTAATGGCATTCTGTGCGTTGTCATGTTTCTTTGCCCATTTTTCGGAAAGGCTGTTTTTAGTTTTTTCGGCGTAATCTTCCCACTTTTCATAGCTGTAACATACGCCGTTTGTTTCATTCACATCCACAAGTCCTACCGGCTTATAGTTTAATGCAGAAATTCCGTCTGCCCATGTACCGGTTCCCCACTCTTTTGGAACCTCCAAATCCTCTTCCTGCTCCACAAATGCCTTTACTCCAAACTCTGTCAGCTTCGGCTTTCCGTCACTTCCCAGTTCCCATGTAAGTCCTTCAGGGCCGCAGTATCTTCCGTTTACTGCACATCCCATCTCCACACCTTCCGGGGAATACAGCCAGTCCACAAAATCAACCAGCCGCTGCGGATCTTTTGTGTTGTTTCCAATCATAATTGCTACACCGAATTTCCCCTTTGGCATGGAACCGTAGGTTGCGCATCCCATATCCTTTATGACTGCAGTTGCAAAGCCTTTTCCTTTTGCCAGATGGGCTGCAGTATTGTAATGTCCCGAACCCAGCCATGGCCAGAGAGAGTATAATACCGCACCGTCCTTATACTTGGCTGCCAGTGTATCAAAGCTCTGTATGGTGGATTCCGGATCAACCAGCCCTTTCTGGTTTGCCTCATATAAGAATTTTAATGCCCTTACATATATACCGTCTGAATCAGTCACGGACTGTATTTCGGTTCCATCATCCTTTGCCATCGCAAAGCCCTGCGGTTCATATCCGTACAGTGCGCAAAGTGCGCCTGCATTCTGCATAATATCGATATCCCAGTCCTTAAACAGGGAAAAAGCGTATACGGATTTGCCTGAATCAGATTCCTTTGCCGATTTCTGCATATCCGAAAGTACCGGAATCAAATCCTCCAGCGTACCGATTTCCGGCGTGCCGATTTTTTCGTAAATATCCCAGCGCAGCGAAGGTGCATTGGTGGGCTCTGTTGCATCGCACGGCTCTGTTGCCGGCTGGTTGGAAATCTCACTCGGAACTGCCCATACGCCGTCTTTGCCTGCCAGCTTCGTTGCGTCAGCAATCGCCTCTTTATATTTGTTTAAGTTGCTGCACCCATTCAGGTACGGCGTCATATCCAGTAACAGTCCTGCGGATACCAGATCCTTTAAACGTCCGTTTTCAACATTGGTAATAATCAAATCTCCGAGATCGCCTGCTGCGGTTCTTGTCAGGTATACAGTATCTCCTCCGCCCGACACATTCGGCGCAATAATATTCAGTTTCATGTTAAACCTGTCTTTAACAATTTTGGCAAACCATCCGGTCTGCTCTCCCTGAAAGTTCGCCTGACTGTCAAATACGTCAATCACAATCTCTTCTTCGTACGGTCCGCCGTGGGCACTGATGCCTTCCTTCTTATCTTCAGGAGTTTTTACATCATCCGGTTTGTCGCCGTCCATGCTGCATCCTGCGAGCAGACATACCGTCACTGCTGCACATAATCCGGTACTGATTATTTTATTCCATGTAATCCCCATTTGCGCAACATCCTCTCTTGAAATATAAAACACAATGCCATCCACTTTTTTTATTATACTATTTACTGCCAGCAGAAACTACCGTAATATTTTGACATAACGACTGGGGATTTTTTACTTTTTTGCCACGAGGCAAAAAACAGGATACTGCTTACAAACTTATTTGTAAACAGTATCCCTGTACTTAGAACTGCAGACCAGCCATCAGCCTGTTATTTCTTTGGTGCTTCACTTACTTTGTCTCCATTTTTTGTTACATAGATAGAAAAGATTCTGCCATCATAGCATTCTGCCTTCAATTCAATATTGCCATCCTTGACGGATTCGTCCTTGAAAAATTCATTTGTAAGGGTCAGTGTGCCCTTTGCTTCATCCACTTTGTATGCCCAGCCGTTTTCCAGCCAGTCTCTCCAGCCTGAATGAGGGCCTACTTTACTTTCACCTTCATAGGCAGTCAGACGTCTTAATTCACTTCCCTTGAAATTTACTGGAATCACGATACCGTCAGCAGTGGTTCCTTCCGCCTTTTTCGTTACAGAAGGTGCGGCATTCTTTACCAGATATTCATGCCAGTCCGCACCGGAACTGAATTTAATCTGCAGGTCTGCCATCCGTCCGTACTTTTTGCCCATTTTCTTATAGAGCTTTTCCACATATGCTTTCTTTAATGTAATTGTTTTGGTCTTGGAACTGTAGGTATAATCCTTATCCTTCTTCAGCCCCTTAATGCTCTTAAATTTGTTTCCGTTTAAGGTAAGCTTAATCTTTAAGTTCTTCGTCGGTTTTTTGCTGATATAAACAGTATCAAGCCCTGATGCATAAGAAGAACGTCCCTTTATGGATGTCTCAAGCATTTTACCAACCAGCGGCTTTTTCCATGCATAATTTTTGGAATTTCTGTTTACCCCGGAACCGTTATCCCAGAACATCAGGGAAATTCCAGCATTTCCGTTTGCCTTATAATTCATGTACTCATAGTACTTTAATTCCTCACCGGCCTGAAGGACATTGTCTCCCTTGTCATATCCAAGAAGTCCCCACTCACCAATGATCACACCGATTCCATTGTCTGTAAAGGTCTTTTTGATTCTTGCAAACATGTCGTCAGCAGCCATTCTTGGCGTATAGGATTTTCCGTTGTCATCCTTCCAGAGTTCATCGTCAAATCCTGTGGTTCCAAGGTTTGCAGAATATACCCATTCTGAATAATAATGTATAGTTGCAACCACATTTTTATCATTCAGCCCTTTGACATAGTTATAAAGCGCATCCAGTTTTACCTGCTCACTGCCTGTATTAATGGTCGGAAGAACAATCATGCGGGTATCGTTTTTTCCGCCGCTCTTACGAATAATTTCGTAAGCTGCCTGGTTTAATTTATCCAGCTTTGCCTGCTTTTCTTCATCCGTTCCGTCATTAAACTGCGGCTCATTCAGTGTTTCAAAACAAACCTTGTCTGAATCATCCTTAAACTCGCCTGCAAGCTGCTCCCATAACTGGGTAAACCTGACATACTCTTTGGAATCTTCTTTTCCGTCCCATGCGCTGATCCATTTCAGTCGGTCATTTTTTGCGGACAGTTCAATACATGCCTGTCTGTTTCGCTCCCT
>CAYNOE010000033.1:0-18672 GCA_964398745.1 uncultured Lachnobacterium sp. | reverse complement strand
ACATATGTGCAAGAATTTCCAGAAAGACAACAATGCTCGATGCCCGCAGCCATTTTTTTCTGAGTATAAAAAAATTGACCAGATATGTGAGAACGCTGAAAATGTTTACAACTGCCATGATGCGGATGTGGTTCAGGGCAAAAAATGCCAGAAAAATACAGTGCATTCCCATCAGGGAACCGTTTAACATATACAGCATGGTCATAGATTTTTCTTTTGGTATTACAAAATTAAATTTCATTGAAAATTCGTTTCCTATCCGTTTATAGAAATTATTGTAGCTACTTAAATATAAGTATAGTGAAAATGACTATGTTTTGCAAGAGTAAGTTTGGAAAGAAACATAAAGCAACAAAAAGTTTTTTACATTGCCGGATGCCAGGATGTACAAATTATACAAAAAGTACATAAAAAAAAGCACTTAAAAAAAGTGAAATGCGAGAAAATTAAGTAAAAGTTACGAAAATTTAACCCGATATTGACTAAAAATTAATATGGGGATAAACTGGAGTCATAAGGTTGCAAATAATGGAAAAGAAAAGGAGGACAAGATGTTTAACAGGAAACTATTACAAAAGGGCGCAGCACTGTCGCTTGCGGTAATCATGGGAGTTACGGCAGTTCCGGTGGCAGGATTGCCTGCAGGGATGACGCAGGTGTATGCGGAAGAAACGCAGCAGGAGATGGAAGAGATACAGACCTTTGACTTTACTGGCGGAATTGATGGCTGGACATATGACAAAGGCTGGGACTGGGATTACTCCGGTGCTGATAAGACGGCAGTCGCAGGTGATAATGGCAGACTGAAATTCACAGTTGATTATTCCAAAGACAAGGACAAGGGCTGGGCACAGGCGAGCGCAGTCTGGCGTGGGGACGGAAAGGATATTTCCGGGGCAAACCGCGTTACCTTTGATTTTTATTACAATACTGACCTTTTGAAAGCGGGGGGATTTAAAGTTAAATTAGTTGCGCAGGGAGGAGGGGAAGAACTGTTTTCCAAAGATACAGCAGTTGACCTTACCCAGCAGACTCCGGACAGCGGGAAAGTTGTAAAAGTCCCGGTAATCCTGCAGGATTTTAATGCAGTAGCAGATGGAAAGAAGATGGATACACTGGCACTTCAGGTAGTTGGGGCTAATACAGACTACGCTGGTGATGTCTGGATTGACAATGTTTCCGTTCAGCGTGCAAAAGTAAAGGATACCTGGTCTGTTGATTCCAAAGTAAAGGTGGACGATAAAAAGAAAGCTGCATCTGTAAAAGACGGGAAGCTTTCTGTTACAAGGAAAGACGGCACGGTTCAGGAAGTAGCCCTGAGTACAAAGGTAAAACTCGTGGATGCAGAGGCATCAGACAACACAAAGCAGATTTATTCATACCTGCAGGCAGTTGGTTCTTCTGACAGCGTGATTTTCGGACATGAGAATGATCTTTTTGATAAGGCCGGTGCAGTTACCACTTCAAGATCTGATGTGAAGGATATCACAGGGAGTATTTCCGGTGTTCATGGAATTGACGCACTGTCACTGACCGGAAGTGAACTTGGTGCAGACAAGTATGCCATGGCATATCCGGCCGAAGAAAAACCGGCTGCTCCGGTAGAAGCAGCAGTCCGCCTGAGCAACCATGCGATAGAGGATGGTTCCATTGTTACTTTATCAGCCCATATGCCAAACTTTAGCCTGGTAAAGAAAAATGCGGATTACAAATCAGGAGACAAGAGCTACCTGAAATGGGATTTCAGCGGTTATACACCAAATAATACAGACGGGGATGTAATGAACAACCTGCTTCCGGGCGGTAAATACAACGAAAAATATACCGCATATCTGGACATGATTGCAGATTATGCATCACAGGTAAATGGAACTATACTGTTCCGCCCGTTTCATGAAAATACAGGAAGCTGGTTCTGGTGGGGCAAGGCATTCTGTGACGCTGAGACCTACAAGAGCGTATGGCGTTATACTGTAGAGTATTTAAGGGATGACAAAAACGTACATAATTTCATATATGTATACAGCCCAAGCAACTCAAATGCTTCCACAGTCGATGAATACGGCGAGCGTTATCCGGGCGATGCATATGTGGACATGGTTGGCTTTGATATGTATGACAATAGCCGGGGCAGCGACAATAGTTCATGGCTGACGGCATTCAGTAAACAGATTGATGTAGTGGAAACTTTTGCAAAAGCCCATAAGAAGCTTTTTACAGTAACAGAAACCGGGGTTTCAAGTGAGACAGAAGCAGGTTCAAACCAGACAGCGCTGTTAAGACAGAATAATGTAAGCAAGGACTGGTTCAACCAGATTTTAAATGCGGTATCCGGTTCGGATGCATCTTATTTCCTGATCTGGGCGAACTTTGGAAAGCAGGATGGTTATTATACACCATATGTAGATGCAGTGAATGCAGATGGCAGTCTGCATGGACATGAAACACTGGATAGTTTTATTAATTTTTACAATGACGGACGGAGCATTTTTGCTGCAAACCAGAAAGATGCCCTGGTAACAACGGCTTCCAGCATTATTGTTGCTGAGCCGGTATCAGACAAGGCAGAAGGCTATGTGATTTCACCTGTTGCCGGAAGCCGAATCCTTAAGGCGGCGACCCTCCGTGCAAAAGTTAGCAATACGAAGCCGGGAACTAAGGTCAAATTTGTCTTAAAAGCTGGAAAAACTACGGTAACGCTGAATGCAAAAGCAGGAAAGAATGGAATTTATACAGCATCCTTAAGCAAAAAGAACCTTGACAAACTTGGCAAAAAGAATGGCACGCTTGCCCTTACGGCTGACAATAAGACCATCCAGAAGTTTTCGATGACTTATAATGTGAAAGCACCGGAAGCAGACGCATGCCAGATTGACAATTTTGAAGAATATCTTGGGGTGGACGACCAGTTAAACAAAGCGTGGACACCAAATGTAGGAAGCGACTGTACCTTAAAGCTGTCCCTGAACAAGAGCAAAAAGACAGAAGGAAGCTATGCGCTGCGCTTCGATTATGACGAGGCAAAGGATGGATATGCAGGGGCAACTATTGGTAAAAAGGTCAACTGGGCAAACTGTAATGCACTTTCCTTTACCATGACTCCGGATGGCAAGAACCAGAAGATGGTTATCCAGATTGTGGCAAACGGCGTAACTTACGAGGCATACTTAAACAACTACAAGACATACCGTAATAACGGAACAAAGCAGATTCTTGTCACAATCCCGTTCAAGGAGTTCTGCGAGCGCGATACAGCAGGTAATCCAAAGGGGGGACTGGTAAAGAATGCGAAACAGATTGAGTCTTTCGGTCTGTACGTCAATGCAATTGCTGACTCATCAGCGGTTAAGAACGGCAGGGTAAAGGGTACCCTCTACTTTGATGACATTACGGCAGTGCGCGTAAAGAGTGAAAAAGTCGCATTCACAAAGACAGGCAGCAAGACATATAAAAATCTCCAGGCACAGAAAGTAAGCCTGAAGAAAACAAAGCTTTCTTTAAAGAAAGGAAAGACTTACAAACTTCCTGTAAAGGTAAGCGGTGAGGGAGATATCACACTGACATGGTATACCTCCAACCCGTCTGTTGCCACAGTAAGCAGGAGCGGAAAGATTACGGCAAAGAAAGCAGGAACTGTAAAGATTATTGTTAAGACAAGAAGCGGAAAGAAAGCTGTCTGCACAGTGACTGTAAAATAAACATATTCGTGAAAACGGAACGGATTACACGAATTGCAGCATTATAAGGTTACAAAAAGGCAGATTCCGGAGGGTTTCCGGAATCTGCCTTTATTTCTGGCATAATCATATAACAAAAGAAATTACTCGGCGGATGCCTGTTTTTTCCGTTCCCTGAGTTCACGGAAAAACTGTGAAAGCATTTCGGAGCACTCTGTTTCCAGTACGCCGCGGGTGATTTCCGCCTGATGGTTAAATTCCTTCATCTGCAGAAGGTTTAAAACGGAACCGGCACATCCTGCCTTGGTATTCATAGTGGCAATGACCACACGTTTCATGCGGGACTGGACGATTGCCCCGGCACACATCTGGCATGGTTCGAGAGTTACATATATGGTGCAGTCTTCCAGTCGCCAGTCGCCGGTTTTTCTGCTGGCTTTTCTGATGGCGGTAAGCTCCGCGTGCGCCAGTGTGTTTTTGTCTGTATTGCGGCGGTTGTATCCCCTGGCAATGATTTTTTTGTTCTGTACAATGACACAGCCAATGGGAACCTCGTCAATGTCATATGCTTTTTTTGCCTGCTTTAAGGCCGCTTTCATAAATTTTTCGTCATCAGTCATGGAATTACTCTTTTATTTCATCAATATCCGTGAGGTTTACGCCAAGCGAGGTTAAAACAGCCTTTAAGGACAGATAATCTTTTTTTAACCCCTCATAAGTTTCCCTGGCATTTTCTTTTCGTGCATTTTTCATGTGTGCCTGCACCTTTTGAAAATCATATACAGTTCTTTCAACAATTTCCGCGCTATTCGGCATATAATCACCTGCTTTCTTTACACTGTAAAACTTCGTATAGTCCATATCCGTTCTTACAGCTTTATCATAGCAGATTCTATAAATGGTGTAAATATTTCCATTGTTTTTTTTGTGCTGCAATAGTAATATAACAGATATAAAAGTACATTATTTAAGAAAGAAGTTATATGCAGGAAAAAAGAATGCTACTTAGTTATGAAACCAGCCATCTTTTACTAAAAGTGATACACGCGGATGCAGCAGATGCCGTACTGGACTTTTACCTCCGCGATAAGGAACTGTTTGAACGGTTTGAGCCGGACCGTATGCAGAATTTTTACACGCTGCAGTACCAGAGGCAGGTACTGGTTTTTGAGTATAATATGGCAGTGCAGAAAAAACTGTTCCGGTTTTATATTTATGAAAAAGATAATCTAGGGCGGATTATCGGAACCGTCTGTATCCATCACATTGGCTACGGTTATACCAGTTCCTGTGAGGTGGGGTACAAGTTTTCAAGCGAGGTTCATCACAGAGGGTATGCGACCGAAGCCCTGCGCAGAGTAATGCAGCTTGCGTTTGGCGAATTAAAACTGCACCGTGCCCTTGCCTGGGTGCTGCCGGATAATGTGGCAAGTATCCGGCTTCTGGAACGGGTCGGTTTTGTCCGCGAGGGAATCAGCAGGGATTATCTGCTGCTTCATGGCAGATGGATGGATCATGTACAGTACAGTATGCTTGAAACGGATTATGTACCTACCTGGCAGAGCCAGTAACCGAAGGTTCCGTTTGCGTTTTCGGGATGGGGCCTGCCTGCAATGTCTTCGGAGGCGGCTTCGAATTCAGGAAAACCAAACAGCAGTGCCATCATCCGTTCCGGCTGTTCATAGATGCCTGGCACGCCGATAAAACGCTGTGTTTCCGCTCCGCTTTCGATTGTTTTCATAACCAGGTAATGGTAGTTAAAAAAACCATGTACCAGAAAACTGTTGTTGCACAGATGCCAGTTGTTTCTTGGCAGGTTGCGGATGTCCGTAATTTCTATGCGCTGGTAGGAAACGGACTTCGGTTCTGCAACAGACTGGGCCTGCTGGTCATTTTTGTGTGCAGGAATTTCCGGGGCGGCAGATTCTGATTCAGGCTCCGGCATGGAGCTGGTGTGTTCTACGGGAATCTCTGGTGCTGCTTTTGCCCCGGTCTTTGGCATGGATTCACCGGAAGAATCTGCAGTATCCGTTGCCTGCTGCCTGATTTCCGGTGAGTTTGCTGTGTCCGGCTTTGGGGAAACAGCGGCAGACTTATCTGTGGTTTCGGAAAGCACTTTTTCATTTGCACCCAGTATCGTAAAATCACCCCGCAGAATCTTTTCTGACGGTTCATTTGTAAAACATCCTGCAAGTACTTTTCCGCTTCCGTAACGGATTACAACAGCCTGCAGATCCAAAATCCGGTAACTGCTGTTTCCGATTTTATTTTGCGGAAAGTTGAGTTTTAAAAGTCCGCTGCCCTGCGAAAGCAGAATTTCGGCGGCAGGAATACCGGTAATATCATTGCCGGAAACCACCAGATAAACCATACATTTTCCCTTAAAGCGGTCCAGGCCCCGGATATGCACTTCCATCCGGCAGCCGCTGTCACGGATATCTGTGCGGATAAAACCGACACTCCGTCCGCGGGCTTCTCTTTCGTATTCATAAATATAAGTAACAAATCGTTTCAATTTTCTATTATCTCCCACTATGTTATTTGTATTTTATGTTCAGGAAATGGGAATTATGTTATGGATATAATGCAGGAGTTACGATAACAGTAATTACCATTACTGAAAAAATTTTTCAGGGAAGCATTGACAGAACAGTACTAAAGACATATAATAATGATAACAGTTCTTGTTATTGTATCTTAAGGGAGAGTATATATGATAAAAAGAAGTCGTCAGAGGGAGGCAATCCGGCAGTGCCTGGCTATGCGGAGTGACCATCCGACAGCAGAAACTGTTTACTTGTCTCTTCGGGACGAATTTCCGAATATCAGTCTTGGAACTGTTTACCGCAATCTTTCCCTGCTGTCAGAGCTGGGAGAGATTCAAAAAATAACTGTAAGCGGAGGTCCGGACAGGTTTGACGGAAATACAGACCGGCATTATCATTTTTCCTGCACGAAATGCGGATGCGTGATGGATGTGGATCTTCAGATACAGGAAGGGCTTGATTTGCTTGCAGCGGAACATTTTCCAGGGGTAATTGAATCACACACGATTCAGTTTGTGGGAATTTGTCCGGATTGTATGCAAAAACATAAAAAAAAAATTCTAGGAGGATAGAAAAATGGCAAAGTATGTATGCAGCGTATGCGGTTATGTTTACGAGGGGGATGAACCACCGGCAGAATGTCCGGTATGCCATGTAGGGGCTGATAAGTTCAAAATGATAGAAGGAGAGCTTGCCCTTGCGGCAGAGCATGAGTATAATCTCTATGCCAAGACCGTTAAGGATAATGCGGAAATCAGTGACGAGGACAAGAGATTTATCTTTGACCAGTTAAAGGCAAACTTCGAAGGTGAGTGCTCCGAGGTCGGAATGTACCTTTGCATGGCAAGAATCGCACACCGCGAGGGATATCCTGAAATCGGAAATTACTGGGAGAAAGCTGCTTATGAAGAGGCGGAGCATGCCGCTAAATTTGCAGAGATGTTAGGCGAGGATCTTGAGCCGAACATGAAGGACAGCACCAGGGAAAATCTTAAATGGAGAATTGACTGTGAGTTTGGTGCAACCTCCGGCAAAGTTGATCTTGCAAAATGCGCAAAGAAGAACAACCTCGATGCAATCCATGACAGCGTTCATGAAATGGCAAGGGATGAAGCAAGACATGGCAAGGCATTCAAGGGACTGCTGGAGAGGTATTTCGGATAATCGGAATCCGGAGATTTCTATAAGTATAAGGCTGAATTAAAACAGGCGGCAGGGAATTAAAATCCTGCCGTCTGTTTTTAAGGTACCGGAACTGCTTTACATAAACTTATACAAAAATCCGGGTATCCCGCTTCGAATCCTGCCAACAGACGTTACCTCTGCAGCCGGCTCCCTCCAGGCACCCTTACGGCACATGAGGGCATCTGCTTAGGGCTGCTGTATTCCTACCCTGACCCGGTTCACAGATTCTCATTGCGTAAGACCCAGACGTCAACGCCGCTTACAGAGGGCAGCTCCACCAGCGCGGACCCTCGGCGGGATATCACCCCAGCTATAGCGGATTGCTGGTACAGGGTACCGCTGACACCCCGGCTACCCGGAGACTTAAGTATAATTCATAAAAAGCCGGATTGTCAAGGCTCTGTTTCATATTTCCTCCATTATTTGAAAAAAAACTAAAGTATCCGCTTAAATATCCGATAGATATTGTATAAAGCTTATTTCAAGGAAGAAAGGAGATGCTGTTTATGCGTATAGATGCATATAACCAGATTGCCCAGGTATACGGAGTACAGAACTCACGTAAAACACAGAAAACACAGAGCGCACACGGACCGAAGGACCAGGTATCCATCTCCAGTGCAGGGCGTGATTATCAGGTTGCAAAAAATGCAGTGTCTGAAGCTTCAGATATCAGGGAAGATAAAGTTTCACAGCTTAAGTCAATGATTGACGCAGGAACTTATTCCGTGCAGCCGGGTGATTTTGCCAGCAAATTACTGGAAAAGTATTACGGGTAATCTTAGGTGACGAGTGAGGTTTTTTAAAAGTGGCAAGTTTAGTGGAAGAGCTTGTAAAAGCGCTTGAGGAAGAAGAAAAAATATACCAGACTATCATCGGGTACGGGGAGGAGAAAACCGATGTCCTGATCCGCGGTGATGTTTCCGCGCTTGAAGAGCTGACCACAAAAGAACAGCTTGCCAGTGACGAACTGCTTTCCCGGAGCAACCGCCATGTGCAGCTGCTGGAGGATATTGCGGTCGTACTGGGAAAGACAGAGGAGAAAATGACCGTTACGCGGCTGATTGACCTTCTGGACGACCAGCCGGAAGCAAAGCAGGAACTGACGGCCGCCAGGGAAAAACTGATTGCGGCAGCAGATAAGATGAAAAACCTGAATGAACAGAACATTGCCCTGATTCAGCAGGCACTCGAATTAAACGAATTCGACCTTACTTTGTTCAAAAGTTTGCGGCAGGCGCCTGAAACCGCCAATTATGACAAGAGCGCGTGCAACACCGGCTCACTGCTGGGAAAGAGCGGGTTTGATGCAACAAGCTGACAGCAGACACTGGCAGAAAGAAAAACGATAATGGAGGAACAAAAAGTATGGCAAACGGATTCGGATCCCTTTTCATAGGGGCATCTGGGCTTCAGAACGCCCAGCAGGCATTGAATACAACTGCGAACAACCTGTCCAATGTGGACACGAAAGGATATGTCAGACAACAGGTACGTTTCGCAGATAAGAGTTATAATAAATTAAAAGACAGCATGGGCAACGTCAACATGCAGCAGTACGGTCTTGGACTGTCTATTGGGGACGTTGTACATGCAAGGGATATATTCTTAGATAAAATCTACCGTCAGGATCACGGCTGTAAGGAATTCTACAGGGTGCAGGGGGAATCCGCTGATTACCTGACGGATCTTATGCAGGAACTGCATGGAGAACAGTTTAAAACCAGTATTGGGGATTTGTGGTCAGCGTTTCAGGAATTTTCCACCCACCCGGAGGTTACGGTGTATCAGAATCTTGTGGTGGAAAAGTCGGAGCTTCTGCTCAGCCGGGCCAAGAATCTCTATACGGATTTTCAGAAATACCAATCCAACATAAATGAACAAATTGAAGATGATGTGGAGCGGATAAACAAAATTGGAAGCCGCATTTCTGAGTTAAACCTTGACATTCAGAGGATTGAGTCGGGCGGGGTGGAAACTGCCATGACGCTGCGCGATGAGAGGGATAACCTGCTGGATGAACTGGGAGGTTACGGTGCGATTGAGACGAAAGAGGATCCAACCGGTATTGTGTTTGTTGATTTTGAGGGGACGCGCTTTATAGATGAGAGCCGCGCCTATGAAATCGAACTGCTGAGGGACAAGGAGAACGGATTTTTCACACCGTACTGGGGACATTTGTCCGATGTGGCAAAAAACCAGTATACTCCGGTTGTGCATCTGGGCAAAGCTGCGGCAAGCGGTATCCGCTTTGATATTGGAAGCTTAAAATCCAAGCTGATTGCAAGAGGCGACAGATACGGAACTGCATCGGATATGGATACCAGGGCTTCTTATGATGAGATTGCGGGCAGCAGCATTGTGGAGGCAGAGGCACAGATTGACAAGCTGGTTTCTTCAATTGCCATAGCAATGAATGATATATACTGCCCGAATATTGTGCTTAAGGATGCGGCCGGGCAGCCGGTTATGGAATCATATCCGCTTTATGATAATGATGGAAACCCTGTGCTGGATAATGATGGAAACCAGATGACGGCTCAGAGGGAAGTTATGGTTCTGGATGTAGAAAACTGTGCGCGCGGCTCAGACGGGAAGCTGCCGCCAAGGGAACTGTTTGTCCGCAGGGGAATGGACCGGTATAAAGAAGAGACAATAAACGGGAATGTTTATTACGTGTATCAGCAGCCGGTTCCGAACCATACGGATTCCCAGTATTCTATCAACAAAATAGAAGTAAACCACGACCTGAAGGAAGAAGTGTCCCTGATGCCGGCATTTTTGGAAGACGGGAATGTTGCCATGAAGATGGCACAGCTTTTTCCGATAGCGTGGAGGAAGCAGGGAATGTATCTGAATCCGTATGACGAGAAGCCGTGTACATTCCAGAATTTCTATGACCGTATGGTGGGCGAGCTTGGAAATGAGGCAAATATTTACAACTCAGCGGCCGACACCATGGAAGGTGCCATGCTGTCAATGGATAATAAGCGTCAGCAGATTATGGGGGTATCTTCTGATGAGGAACTGACCCAGATGATAAAATACCAGTCGGCATATAATGCGGCAAGCCGTTATATGACGGTAATCAGCGAGATGACGGAGCTGATTGTAACCGGACTTGGAAGAGGCTGATTATATCTGCATTATATTTTAGGAGGTAACGAATATGGCAGCATCACAATTTTTTGGATTGAATATAGGAAGAAGCGGGCTGATGGCATTTCAGGCTGCAATCAATACAACTGCAAATAATGTTTCGAATGTGCAGACAGAAGGCTACAGCAGGCAGACGACAGTGCTTGAGGCGAATGATCCGCTGCGGGTGTATGCAAAATACGGAAGTATGGGCAGTGGCGTTGCTGCAACTGCAGTCATACAGGAGCGTAGTCTTTACTATGATGTGAAGTACAGACAGAACAATTCCTGCAATGGTTATTATCAGCAGAAGCTCTGGTATCTGGATCAGATACAGACTACTTTGCGGGATGATGAAAGTTCACAGAAAGGATACAGCACTATTTTTTCGGAGATGTTTGCTGCACTTGACACCCTTACTACACAAGGAGAAAAGCCGGAAACCCGCAATCAGTTTATCCAGAAGGCGCAAAGCCTGTGTACTTATTTTAACCAGTTGTCCAAAACCCTTACAGAGATGCAGGAAGACTGCAATGAGGAAATTAAGTCGGCAGTGGCAGATATTAACTCGATTTCTGAAAAGATAGCTGTGCTGAATAAGCAGATTAATGATATTGAAGTCCGTGGGGGACATGCAAATGAGCTTCGCGATAAAAGGGCAAATCTGCTGGATGAACTGTCCGGTATGGTGGAAGTGGAGACAAGGGAATATGATATCCACAATACGTTCGGGGAGGATCTTGGCGGAACGAATTTCAGCGTATACATCAATGGACAGATGCTGGTGGATGGAAGGGAGTACAGAAGCCTGGAATGCGTGCCGACCAGGTATATTAACAACCAGACGGATATTGAGGGACTTTATTCGATTATCTGGACGGATACAGGAATGGATTTTCCGGCAGGCGGCGGAGTTTCCAACGGATCCTTAAAAGGACTTTTTGATGTCCGGGACGGCAACAACAAAGAAAATATGAAAGGGAAGGTGGGCGATGTCGGCACATCGCAGATTGTGGTTGACGGTGTAGCGGAAACGGTCAGTACGATTACATTGAATAATCCGACGGTAACGGATGTAAATGCGATTGCCCTTCCGGACCGTGGACAGATTACGATTAATAACAAGCATTACAATTATGAAAGCTGGGCGGCAACGGTTGGACAGAACGGTATTACCAGTGTTACTTTTACCCTGACGAAAGAGCTTGGTACGCAGGAGGCGAATGGTGTGAAGGGACGCGAGATTACCTGCGGTAAAACAGTGGATGCGCTGGGAATTCCATACTACCAGAACCAGACGAATGAGTTTTTACGTGCCTTTGCGCGTGCCTTTAATGAAATTGAGCAGAAAGGGCTGACGATGGACGAACAGCCGATGGGGGCTTTTTTCAATGGAAAATCCCCTGCCGGAACAATTTATGACGGCAATGACTGGGATGACAAGGTTCAGGGAGGTTATCCGTTTACCTTTTCTTCCGGGGATGATACCTATTATGGCATTACAGCACAGTCCATCTGCGTAAATTCCGAATCGGTACATAATCCGAATTATTTTGCAACAGCAAGTGAACTGGTAAACGGGGTGGCAAAATACGATATCATGACAGAACTGCGGAAGCTGGAAAAGGATACAAAGATGTTCCGTGGTACCACTGCGGAGGCGTTTCTGGAAACCCTGATTTCGGATGTTACAGTAGATGTAAATAAGACGGAAACCTGCTCCAAAAATTATGCAAACATGATTAAAGTAATTGGGCAGCAGCGCACCTCGGTGTCAGGAGTGGATGAGGATGAGGAAGCGCTGAATCTGGTAAAATTCCAGAATGCATATAATCTGGCGTCAAAAGTGATTTCTGTCATGAACGAACTTTACAATAAGCTCATCAATGAGACCGGAGTTGTCTAAAAGCAGGGAGGGAATATACATGAGAATTACTAATAATATGATTACGAGCAATACGAAAAGCAACATTAATGCCAATAAGGTGCTCGTAGATAAGTATAACACGCAGATGACAACGCAGAAGAAAATTGAGCGCCCGTCCGAGGATCCGGTAATTGCAATCCGTACGCTTCGTCTGCAGACATCACTGAGCCATGTAGTACAGTATCTGGACAATAATATTGCAGCTGTGGATTCATGGCTGGATCTTACGGATACCGCATTGAAAAATATTAACACCCTGCTTACGGATGCGCGTACGCTTTGTAACCAGGGTGCAACAGACACTCTGAAAGCAGAGGATCGTCAGACTATCTTAAAACAGTTGCAGGCACTGCAGGATCAGATTTACTGTGAAGGAAATGCGGATAATGCGGGCAGAACGATTTTTACCGGATACCGCACAACGGAACAGCTGACATTCAAGACGGATGAACAGGATACTACTTATAAGATAGACCAGACGCTTGATTACCAGGATATGATGGAATTCCGTTATTACTATGGAGAAACGGATGTGCCTACCAGTGTAGATATACAGAACAAAACCGAGTGCAGTACGGAGATGAATGTACAGACTTATAACCGTTTCCGCCTGGCTTACAATAAAATTGATTCACTGGATACACCGACGGTTAACGGGACGCCTGTTACATCATATGACTCCCTGGAGGACTGGCATGACGGTCGTGTTTCAGGTTCCGCGCCAACGGATCCGTTGACCCCGACTGATCCTCCGATGACAATCGGGGATAATGAAGTGGTTTTTATTAAATCCACGGGAGAACTGATTCTTGGAAAGAATGTGGCACATGATATTGCTTCCGGCAAATCCCAGATTACGGTTTCCTATACAAAGACGGGCTTTGACAGGGGAGAGGCCAGGCCGGAATATTATTACAACTGCCAGAAACATACACCTGATATGGGACAGGACACATCCGGGAATGATAAGTATCTGGAATTTACCAAAGAAAACCAGGAAATCCAGTTTGAGATTTCCAGTGGTATCATGATTACGGCGAATACACAGGCGAGTGATGTTCTGGATACCGGCATTGGCAGGGACATGGGGGAAATGATAGATATTGTTTCCAAGGCAATTGCCGCACATGATAAAGTGAGCAGAATTGAACAGATGAAGACACGTGCAGAATATGCGGATCCTGAATCACAGAAGGTTCTGGAAACCTATCTGGTTGCTGCAGAAAATGAGGCTGTATATGCGGATGACCATTTAAAGAAAACATATCAGCAGTACCTGACGAATTTCGATAATTATCTGCGTAAGGCTGATATTGCACATACAAATCTTGGAAGTATGCAGCAACGGCTGGATCTTACAAAAACGCGTGTGGAGAACCAGAAAACGACAGTGGAAAAGCTGAAGACAAATACGGAGAACCGGGAAATATCGGATATCGTTATTGATTACTATGCTGCATATAATGCGTATACCGGAAGCCTTACAGCAGCATCCAAGATTCAGCAGCAGACACTGCTTAACTATCTTTAAACACATCAGGTATAAAGCGAGGGGGAACCATGAAGGCAGAAACAAGACTTTTTGGCGAGGTTGATATTGCGGATGAGAAGATTATTACACTGGAAAAGGGAATGATTGGATTTCCGGAACTGAATCACTTTGCCCTGATTTTTGATGAGGAGAAGGGACATAAAACAGATACCATTATGTGGCTGCAGTCCATGGATGACGGGGATATCGCATTTCCTGTTATGATGCCGCATCTTGTTAAAGAGGATTACAGTCCGAATGTCAGCGATGAACTGATTGCTCCGCTGGGCGAGCTGACGGAAGATAATACCTATATTCTTGTGACTGTTACTGTACCGAGGAAGGTGGAGGATTTTACCGTAAACCTTAAGGCTCCGATTGTTATCAATATGGATACGAATAAGGGGGTGCAGGTTATCGTCGAGGATGATTATCCGGTAAAATTCCGCGCATATGAGATTTTTCAGGCCAAAAAAGAGAAAGCGGGTGAGTAGATATGCTGGCATTAACCAGAAAAAAAGGGGAATCCCTGGTCATAAACAACAATATCGAAATCACAGTGCTTGAAATCCGCGGTGACCAGATTAAACTTGGAATTTCTGCTCCAAGGGAAGTTCCGGTGTACCGCAAGGAGGTTTACCTCCAGATCCAGCAGGAAAATACGGAAGCATCTAATACAGATGCCCTGAAGGCATTAAAAGGGCTTTTGGGATAAAATTTATCGGAGGGTGTAAACTTTTTAGGAACATCCTCCGATAACTATTTTAGGAAATGTGCAGGGAAAGTACACAGGCTATGGCCTTTTATTGAGGACATTACAAGGAGGTAATCATCATGGGAATGGAAGCAGTTAAAGATGCAGCCGTGACATATCAGGGAAGTGGGTCAGCTGCAGTAACCAGAGAAAAAAAACGCCCCAGAACAGTATCGCGTGATAATCTGGCTGCGGCAGAAAACATTGTAAAGGATACAGCGGCTTCTGAGACTCTTAAAACGGACAAAGAGGGAAAAGAAAATGTGCAGCAGCCGGTTCAGGGCAAACAGAATGCACAGCTTCGGAAGGCACTGGAGGAAATTAATAAAAAAATGCTCCATAATTCGGAAGCGATATTTGGTATACATGAGGCAACAAACCGTGTGACCATCAAAATTGTGGATAAGGAAAGCAAGAAAGTCTTAAAAGAAATTCCGCCGGAGGAGACCCTTGACATGATTGCCAAGGTCTGGGAACTTGCCGGAATTATGGTAGACGAAAAGATGTAAGGAGGACGAAAATATGGCAATAAGAATATCAGGATTGAATTCAGGACTGGATACGGATTCCATTGTACAGGAACTGGTATCTGCATACAGTAAGAAAACTGAGAAGTACAAGAAGGAACAGACAAAACTTGGATGGAAGCAGGACATTTGGAAAGACCTGAATAAAAAGGTAAACTCTTTTTATAAAAAGGTTGGAAATCTGAAATATTCCAGTGGATATAACACGAAGAAAGTTACATCTTCAGATACGACAAAAGCAACTGTAACAGCAACTTCGGGAGCTGTCAACGGAGCACAGAAGCTTCATGTGCTTTCTACGGCACAGTCCGGTTATCTGACCAGTGCCCAGGTGAAAACCAGTCTTACAAAATCTGTTGCAAAAGCAGATACGACATTAGGGGCATTGGGATTTACGGATACGGCAAGCCTTCGTCTGCAGACCACGGATAAGGATGGCAAAAAAATCGACAGGCAGATTAATTTAAATCCTAACAGCAAAATTTCAGATGTAGTGACCCAGCTGCGTGATGCCGGAGTGAATGCAAGTTATGATGAAAATAATGGAAGGTTTTATATCAGTTCCGCGCAGACGGGAAAAGACGGGGATTTTACATTAAGAGACAATGGTACCGCAGAGTCCCGGAAACTTCTTGGGGTGCTGGGACTTGATACAACAGGAACATATGGAGACAAGGCAACCAAGCTGGCAGGGGAAGATGCAACAATTGTATTAAACGGTGTAGAGTATACCAGTTCCAGCAACAACTTCAGCATTAACGGGTTAAATGTTGCCGTGAATGGCGTGACTGATAATATCAGCCATGACGCAAATGGGAAGTTTGATTTAACCCAGCTGGATGGCAACAAGGCAGTCAGCCTGAACGTATCAACGGATGTGCAGGGACTTTATGACAAGATCAAGGATTTCCTGACAGAGTACAATAACCTGATCAATGAAATCACTAAGATGTATAATGCAGACAGTGCAAAAGGATACGAGCCTCTGACAGATGATGAAAAGGCAGAAATGTCTGACCGTGAAATTGAGCAGTGGGAGAAAAAGGTAAAGGATGCGCTTCTTCGCCGGGACGATAATCTTAGTACCGTCATGCGGAGTATGGTAACTGCCATGAGCAAGACATACACGGTTAATGGTAAAAGCTACGCACTTTCCAGCTTTGGTATAAAAACTCTTGGTGTGTTTGATTCAGCAAAGAATGAGCAGAATGCTTACCATATTGACGGGGATGCAGATGATGAAAACACATCCGGAAATAAGGATTCACTTATGGCGGCGCTGACTGCTGATCCGGACACGGTTGTGGATTTCATGAAGCAGCTTGCGGAGAATCTTTATGACACGCTGGATAAACAGATGTCGAGCAGTTCCCTGCGTAGTAAGTTCAGTATCTATAATGACAAAGAGATGGATACGCAGTACAAGAATTACACCAAGACCATCACAGAGTGGGAAAAGAAGGTCAAGGAGAAGGAAGATTACTACTACAAGAAATTTGCCGCCATGGAAACGGCTCTTGGCAACTTAAACAGCCAGCAGAGTTCACTGGCAGGACTTTTTGGAACCAAATAACGGATTGGAATGTATATACTTACTTTCGTACCATGCAGATACTGCATGGTACGAAAGTTGTATTCATTTATAGGATGAGGAGGAATATTATGCCACAGAAAAATCCATATGCGGCATATGGCAATAATAAAATTTTGACAGCTACTCCGGCGCAGCTTACGCTGATGCTTTATGAGGGCGCGATTAAATTCGTAAATATTGCAATTACGGCAGTTGAGAAGAAGGACATCGAAAAGGCACATGAGAATATCATGAAAACGGAAAATATCATTATGGAATTTCAGGCAACGCTGGATCATAAGTATGAGGTAGCGAAGGATTTTGACAATGTATATACCTATCTTCTCCAGAGACTGAGGGAAGCCAATATGAAAAAGGATAGGGAAATCCTTGAGGAAGTGCTGGAACATTTGCGTACCATGCGCGATACCTGGAAAGAAGTGATGGAGAAAACCGCAGGCGGTACAAATTTGGATGTTTGATGAACCATTCCTCTGCCGGGGAGGGGTGTAGGAGGGAAAATGCCAGAAACATATTTATCTATCATGCTGCAGAGCCTTAAGAAAAAGGAAGAGGTTCTGGATGAGATTATCCGTCTGGATGATGTACAGAAAGAAACACTGACAGATCCTGCACGCAGGGCGGATGAATTTGACAGGACTGTTGAGGATAAAAGCGTCTGCATTGAGCAGATGGAGAAACTCGACAGTGGTTTTGAGAAGCTGTATGCGCAGGTGAAGC
Organism: uncultured Lachnobacterium sp.; assembly: GCA_964398745.1. GTDB lineage: Bacteria > Bacillota > Clostridia > Lachnospirales > Lachnospiraceae > Roseburia. The sequence goes on along the minus strand of CAYNOE010000033.1, from coordinate 1,073 downwards.
AGGAACTTGATGAAAACCGGGAAGCGCATGCGGAAGAAATCCGCCAGATTCAGGAAAGAATCCGGAGTATTACGGATAAAAGTGTCCGTATTCAAGCGCAGGAAGCACGCAATAAAGATCTAATGGAGCGCAAATTTGCCGAGGTAAGGAAACAGGCGAAGGATGTCCGTATGAACAGCCGCGCAATTGCCGGATATTACCAGACTATGAAAGGTCCGGGAGCGCAGGCACCGCAGTATTTGGACGGAAAGAAATAGCAGAAGGAAAAGAATCCGGGGTTTTGGCACGGTCTGGCTTTTGGTCAGATCGTGTTTTTTTGCTTGACAAAAGAAAAATATGAATGTATAATATTGGAGCAATTATATTAAATTATAGGAGGTGAAATCAATGCCAACATTTAACCAGCTCGTAAGAAAAGGACGTCAGACATCTGTAAAGAAGTCTACAGCACCTGCCCTTCAGAAAAGCTTCAACTCTCTGCAGAAGAAGTCGGTTGATGTTTCTTCCCCGCAGAAGCGCGGTGTGTGTACAGCAGTTAAGACTGCAACGCCGAAGAAACCGAATTCCGCTCTTCGTAAGATTGCCAGAGTACGGCTTTCCAACGGAATCGAAGTAACATCCTATATTCCGGGAGAAGGACACAATCTGCAGGAGCATAGTGTTGTTCTGATTCGTGGCGGACGTGTAAAGGATTTACCAGGTACACGTTACCATATCATCCGCGGTACACTTGATACAGCCGGTGTAGCGAACAGAAAACAGGCCCGTTCCAAGTACGGCGCAAAGAAGCCTAAGGCATCCAAGTAATCTGCCAGGCAAAGACGATAGTATCACAAACAGAACTAAATAAGGTTAGTGTTGGATTATTTCACATCGATTCATAACATAGATGGAAGTACAGCACGAACACATTAGAAAGACACATGTGAGTACCGTTGAACTAATCACTGTATCAGGGATGAATTCCATTACGGGATTTTCCCAATACTGAATTATACTATGATTAAGGAGGGAAGTAACGTGCCACGTAAAGGACATACTCAGAAAAGAGACGTATTAGCAGATCCGCTGTA
>CAYNOE010000032.1:0-18719 GCA_964398745.1 uncultured Lachnobacterium sp. | reverse complement strand
CCGGCTCATGCAAAGTCCCTTCCTCTTCACCCATTGTCACATAACCGCACAATGCCGCACTTTGCACTGCTTCCTCCCATGAAGACTGTGGGATAACACTTAAATCATTGAACAAGGGAAAATAACTTGAATCGAAATAGTTCGTAATTCCGTTTTTATCAGATGAAACCGTAATCCCATAGTTCAAGACCTCGACTCCCTTATATTTCTGGTCAAATATAAATGTATAACCAAATTCATCTGCATATACTTCTGTTATCTGCAGTTCTTCAAACGGATTACTAATTCCTATGGCAGATTTGATATTATATAGGGAAACCAGAGCCGTCTCATACGAATCCACCTTCACATCGCTGTATGTTCCATACACACTCTCAAGATACCTGTAATCATTTACTTCTGTCTCATAGTCCTCATCCCCCTTGTTCATCTCGTCAAGCTGGCTTAAGGAATAATCCTTCAGCGCGCTTACGTCAATGTCAGTTATTCTTTTTACAGTAAGAACAAATTCCTTCCGGTAATCTTTTCCTTTGTACTGGATGTTTGCAGTAACCGTTACCGTCCGGTCTTCCTGCCCCCTTATAACATGCCCTTCATTTGTCATCGCTGATTCATCTGATGAAACCCACGTCACATCAAGCAGCTCAGGTGCATAATTCACAAACCTCACATCGTCAAGAACGGACTCTGCACAGTTGCCATCCTGATATTCTATGTCAGCATACTCCGTAACCTCAGACGGATCAATTTCTTCTTCCTCATCATCTCCATCCCCGTTCTCTTCATCCCCTGCCGTATAATGGGTTACTGTTATATTTTCCGGCTGGCTGCTGCTTTTTTTAGTCTGGCAGGAAAACCCAAACCGAACCCGCTCTCCAGCTTCAATGCTACGGTTATATTCCTCACAGCTTATGACATAATGGCTATCTTCATGGCTGATAATTTTTGCATTCCAGATATTATCAATATCATTCTCCCAGTCAAACGCAATACACCAGTCTTTAAAAGCTTTTGACGATTTGTTAAGGATTCCGATTTCACCAACAATCCCTGTTTCCCAGTCATCCGATACGGCATAATCAACCTCAAAATTTCCTTCCTCCACCGGCATCTGTATTGACTGTGAAAAATGAAGTTCCGGTATTTCGGTCCTTCCCGAAGCGTTAAATCCAAAGCTTATTTCCGAATCCGGATTAATATTTGAATTATATTCCTCACCTTCAACCGTGTACACCCCGTTGTCATTTCTGCTGCTGATTTTTGCATTCCAGATATTTGCAATTTCTCCGTTTAGTGAAAACATAAGATTCCAGTTATGAATCTTCTTATCGCCAGTATTTTTAATGGACACTTCCGCTGTATACCCGTCATTCCAGCTATTCACAATTGTATAAGTGACCGCATACCCATCACCTTCATACGAATAAGCATTTTCTGTAGCTGTACTGTCCGTATCCGCACTTTCTGTTTCCGTGGCAGCATTTTCTGTTTCTTCCGCCCGAACCGGCGTGGCATACGCCAGTCCTGATACTGCCATCATGACTGACAGGACTGCTGCTGCCAAACTCTTTGTTACGTTTTTGCGTTTTAATTCTCTCATTGGTTCTTTTCATCCTAATATTGGTTTTGCTTTGCTATGGTACGTTTGTCAGGCGAGGTAAAATTCGCTATGTCTAATTGTGACTTTCCTGCCTTGATCTGTTTATTCTAATTATCTTATAAACCAAAGAAAAAAACTCTGCCATGCACTTTCATATCTGCAGCACATATTACCCCTCCTTTCTTTTCCCTTGCGCCTCCAGTCCCTTTCCATGCCTGTAATTTTCTGCAAAGAAAAAGACTACTGTTACACCCAGCAGTCTATCCCCCGACCATCATTTTGTAAACCCCCGTAACCGCGAACGGTCAAATTGTTCCCTAAACGGTCATTATTTCGTTTATTTTCGTATTGGCTTTGCCTGTTTTCAAATACACCTCCATCGCAAACAGGTTTTTATCCTGTTTGATCTCATATTTTCCTTCATATTTTTCTGTGATGCCCGCAATACTTTTCATCCCGTATCCGTGATTTACCGTATCGCTTTTTGTTGTTTTTAGTTTTCCCTGCCGGTCAGCCAGAAGCTTTCCGCTGTATGTATTTTCCATGCACATATTCAGGTATTCCCTGCCCTGCGATACTTTAAACCGGATTTTCCGCTCTTCCTCCGGCATCTGCATGACTGCTTCCACCGCGTTTTTTGCCAGGTTTGATACCAGAACACAAAGGTCGTTCGGGGAAATTTCCAGTTCATCCCCCATATTTCCGCTTACATGGATTTCACATTTTTCCTTTACCGGGACAAAGTAATAATTGATAATCACATTTACGGTTTCGTTCCCAACATTATACTGCGCCCTTGAAATAGAAGAAACACCTGCCAGAAGTGTGCTGACATATTCCTTTGCTTTTTCTGTCCTGTCATCTGCACACAGCTTCTCCACTGCAACCAGATGTCCGATGATATCATGGCGGAACTGCCTGGTTTCCTGTTCCTTTTCCAGAAGCCTTTGAAAATATTCCTTCTGCTGTTCATTATAGATTTCAGCAATTTCTTTCTGAAATTTGTATTTTAAAGTCTTATTAATCCAATATGCCATTGCAATCATAAGACCACAGACTGTTATTCCTCCAAAACCTATTAATATATTTTTAAATATCCATAAACTTTCCTTTTCAACATATTTAATAACTAAAGTTTGCAGTAATATAATTAAAAGCATAAATACAAACAGAATCCCACTCATAATTCCCCATACAAACAGTGGAAACTGAAAAATTTCTTCATCCAGCCTTCTGCCAATCACAATATGATACAGCCAGACTACTGCAATAACAGCGATTGTAACCCAAATCACTTCCGTCTGTCTTAAATTATCTGTGTGGTGAACGTTCACAGCAGCCTCCAGCAATGTTGCAAACAGGGCTGATGCAATATAAACAGCTACAATTCGGAAAAATGAAAGTCCAAAAAGATAGAAGAATACCCATAATATGACTGCTATCCCCAAAATCTTTGATTCCGATCCACTAAACCACAATATATAATATACCAGTGCCAGCCCCGCAAGGCCCCACAGCCGCTTCTTTTTTCCTTTTATTCCCCATGGCTGTTTCAGCACCACATGACAGACGGACACATTCTCAACTACAAACAATATATCTTCCAGCAATTTCCACAATACTTCCATACGTTCCCTTCCCTTTGCCTGACTGCTACCGGTAACGGATATCATACTCCATGTACACCTGACTGAATGCGGTCCGTTTTCTTCTGGACAGAAGTACCTTTTCCCCTGAATCCAGCACCAGGGTGTCCTTTTTGACCTCTGCAACTTTTCCAAGGTTTACGATATAGGAACGGTGTGTGCGGAAAAACATCCTTGCATCCAGTTCCTGTTCCCACCAGTCCAGGGCATAGCTGCTCCGGCCGCTGGTATGATCCAGAAAAACCGTAGTCTGCGAACCATCCGCCATCACAAACATAATATCCTTCTGCCGGACATTATGCAGTACGCCGTCCAGGGGTAGTTCCACCTGTTCCTCCCCCAGCATCCGCTTCTGCACTTCGTCTATGGCGTCAAAAAATTCCTTTTCATCTATCGGCTTGGTAACAAAGGCAACCGCGTCGATTTTAAAGGTTTCCTTATAACGTTCCTCTCTCCCTGTCAGCATTGCAATTCGGCAGGACTGGTTGTACCGCCTGAACCGCCGCCCCGCTTCAATGCCATCCATGCCCGGCATATCAATGTCCAGAAACAGCATGTCCAGCCGTCCCGTATAAGCCAGCAGTTCTTCCGCCGATGCAAACGGCACAAAAACCGTCTTACATCCGTAGCTTTTTTCATATTCTTCCAGCATTTCCCCGACAATTTCATGAACCGCCGCATCATCATCGCAAAGGCCGGTTATTATCTCTTTTATCATCCGCCATCCTCCCCAGGCGTTACATTTCTTTTATTACGTCTGTCATGGAGCGGGATATTATGTAATTGTATGCCTCCGCCATTTCCTGCGGTGAAAATATCATGCCAAGATGAATCCATTCCTCCGCCGCAAAGCACATGGACTGCGCATAGTATGCCGCAATTACTTCCGGTGTCAGCCACTTGTGCCTTGACTGCTTACCCTCGATTTCCGCCGTATATATTTCCAGCAGAAAATTACGCACGCATTTCTGTGCGATATCATGAAAAGTAACCGGTCCCTCCAGCTTTACCACCCGCATATAAAATTCCTTTTCACGTTCCAGGTTGGAGAACAGCAGCACCATCGCCTCGGTGGTCATCCCGTTTCTTATCAGCGGGCGGATTGGCTCCAGCAAATCCATCCGGATCAGCCATTCTATCACTTCAAACTTATCCTGAAAATGATTATAAAAAGTCGGACGGATGACTCCCGCCCCGTCGGTAATTTCTTTAATTGTAATCTTTTCTGCCGGCCGTTTCCTGGCAAGCTTTCTGAAGCTTTCCGCCAGTGTACGGGTTGTTTCATTTCCTGTCTGCATTTTTATACCATCACTCATCAAATTCCATCGTTACAAAATAACCCTTATCCGTTTCTTTTACCTCCACAACATCACCCTCCCTGCTTTTTAAACGTTCGCCAACCGCATAATTTCCGGACATGGCAATCGCATGTTCAATCGTGTAATAATAGGAAGCCGGAAGCCTGCCCTCTGTCACTTTCAGGTGATCTCCCTCTTTCGCAAGCCCCGGCCTTTCCATTTTAAATTCCATTCTTCTCATTAATCATTTTTTCCTTTTTTATCTTCTTCAAATTCCACGTCAATGGTACCGTTACGCCTTTCGTATTCTTTCGCTGCGCGGGCTGCCGTTATGGCGGTCCATATATTTGTCAGCCCGTTAAAAATCAGAATAATGCCCACCAGGACAATTGCGTTTTCCACAACCTCGAATGCATCAAACACGCAGATGCATCCGGACAGCAGGCAGATTAACGCAAGCACAAAACTGACCCCCCATGAGCCGTATCCGTTTTGCCTGGCATTAATGGTTTCCATAACCGCACGAATTCCATGGAACAGAAGCAGAACGCCGATAACCACCGGAATAAGGCTTACAATCCATCCCGGATTAATCAGTATCCAGATGCCTGCCGCCAGTGCCAGTATTCCCATGGCCACGGAAAATCCGTTTACGGAAAGGTTTAAAAGAAAACTTCCCAGATACACAACGCCAATCAGAATCATCAGAATGGCAAGTGTCCGTCCCAGCAGGTTAATTACCCCATCCCTGTAAATCACTATCATAATCCCAAGCAGGACACATAATGCGGATGAAATTATAAAATCCACTTTCACATTTTTCAAAAAATCTTTCATAATCTGTACCTCTCTTTATACTATTTATCCCTGCAGCAAATCCAGCACATGCTGCAGTTCCGCACCGTCCTCCGGATTTTCCCCGTGTTTTATGTGCCGGAAAGCTCTGTCCATTTCCCCAAGCAGGAATTTTCCTTCTTCTTCTGTCTTCTCAATAGTAAAATAACGTCCTTTTTCTTCTTTTTCATTCCACGCCAGATATACCCTGTAACAGGACGGGATTTTCATCCAGCGTTCCGGCAGGTCAAGACGCACCAGGGTCACCTGTTCCGCAGGATTGAGAACCATAACTGAAAATTCCTCCCGCAGGTACGGGTACATCCTCGGCTGCTGATAGCAGGATTCAAACAGTTCGTCAATATATTCTTCTTTTCTGCTGCACAGTTCGTCCAGCATTTCTTTTCCCTGTGAAAAAAAACGTCTGGGCAGATGCCCGAATTCAAATTCCTTCCGCTCAAATGCAAAGTACTGCTCTGCATTCATCTCCACGGTTTTCGTCTGCTTCTGGCTGTTGTATTTTTTTTCTACCTCCTCGATTTTTTCTATCATGGCCCATTTAAAAATCAGGTTCTGCGTAAACGGGTTGATTACGATTCCGTCTGCCTGTCCCTTGTGCTGCGCCACCATATGGTTTGCTGCAAGAAACGGCAGGTTTAAGACTGCAGGACTTTTCGGCTTTTCAGGCAAATGCTCCTTACTGGTGTATACCGGAAAAAATTTTGTACTGTCCGGTCCCTGCAAAAGGCACGGAACCGGCTGTTTTTTTTCATTTAAGTTCGCCGGAACTAAAATCCTTCCCTGCCGGATTGCAAGCACAAGCTGGTTCAGATTCTCCGGGGTTTGTTCCCCCAGATACTGGTCAATCAGCCTTTCTACTTCATCATTCCTGACATTTATGGTTGTATCTTCGTTCTTCTGGTCTGTCATCTGACATTTCCCCTTTCCTGCAATATGTATTTTAAAGAAATTTCGGCAGCATACGGATAAACTCGCTGTCGCGGAAACTCCATGGCTGCGTTTCAAAAAACGGCCTGTTCCCCTCTGTAATCTCCTCCGGAGCCGCCCACTTCAGCCGGTAACCGTGTGCCTGTTCACTTTCTGTCATATGCGCATGATGCATTTTTTCTTCTGCGTCACAGAAAAAAAAGCAGGAGTGGCAGACAAATATTTTATCCGGTTCAAAAATATCCCTTCGCCGCTCCACAATTTCCCCGATTTCCTTAATCGTTTCCGGAAGCACAACAAGCCCCGATTCTTCCCTTACCTCGCGCACCAGTGCCTCATGAAGGCTCTCCCCCGGTTCCACGCCGCCCCCCAGAAGCTTGTAATCCCCGGCAGTTCCATGCTGCACGGCAATTTTTCCATTCCGGATAATGATGGCTCTTGTAGAATATTTTTCAAAAACCGGCATACCCTCTGTGTAATTATGCCTATCCAGTGTCAGAAGTAATTTCATCCTGCTCCTCCTCCCTGCAGTATGTAGATAATGCACTCCTTACGAAATATGTAATGCACTCCTAACGGAGTACATTACATATTATACCCTACTTCCGGCACTTATGAAATACATTTTGTAATTTTAGGGAAAATTTGAAACCCGGGGTTTCTGCACATACAGACCAGTATCCCATCTCTGTTTCTGCCTCATGACAAAGCCTGTTTCGTGCCATTTTTGCAATAAGGGCAGCCAGCGCGGCTGCCTGGCCCGTTGCTCGCGGGAACAAAAACGCCTCCCTGTCATGTTCACAGAAAGGCGCTGTTCTTATATATTCTGTTGTCTGGCTGTTATTAAATCCGCTCTCTGCAATGCCCTGTAAATCTGCGGCGCTCCCAGTGCCGCAAGCATAATTTTCAGCGAATCTCCCGGAAGGAACGGAAAAACGCCATTTGCCAGGGCTGCCGGAAAACTCAGGTGCATCTGGTATGCAAGCCATGCCGTTCCAAATACATAGCAGACTGCAGTCCCGGTAATCATTCCGATACAGCTTAACAGAACCTTACGACCCGATTTTTCAATAAACACTCCGGCGATAACTGCCATCGGAATAAATCCGATCAGATAACCGCCCGTTGGGCCAAAAAGCTTCTGAGGACCTGCTGTAAATCCGGAAAATACCGGAACCCCTGCGAGGCCGATAAGAAGATAGACGATATAACTGATTGTCCCCTTTTTCCAGCCAAGAATATAAAGTCCAAAATAAATGACCAGATTCGTCAGTGAAACCGGAACCGGGCCAACCGGAATACTAAGCGGCGCCAGAATACAGATGACCGCTGTAATGAGCCCAATGGATGCAATATTTCTGACCGACAGTTGTTTTTTTTCTTTCATAAATAAAATCCTCCTGCTAACAAAACTATAAAAATATTCTCTGGATTAGTATACAAATGAAATGATGAATTGTCAACCTTTTTTCAATATTTGTTTACAATCCCATTAAAAGCAACGTAAAAAAAACCGTTTAATCCCTGACTAAACGGTTTCAGCAACATATCTATATAATAATAATATCTTCTTCCACAGCTTCCTTTTGCCGGCTGACCATATACGCTTTCAGCTCTGGCTCTTCCATATGCATAAGTGATAAAACAAGATAATATAATGCCGGATCATATGCCAGGCGCCTGTCCTCCCCTGACAGTTCAGCCGGGGAAAACGGATGGGAATGCCAGTTCCCCAGCAGCACAAGCCCATGCCTTCGCATATCATGCACTGCCGCAAGCTGTTCCCCCGGATTCATAAAGAAATGCCGGCTGCTATGGTCTGTATTGGTAAGTAAATATATTTTCTCTATTTTTACGTCCTTACCGTTTTCCCTTCCGGCTGCCAGCCCACAGGCTTCTTCCGGCATACATTTTTGTGCATGGGAAACTATTTTTTCATAATCCGCCCTGCCAATCTGCAGCACCATATTTCCCCTTTAAACTTCTTTAATCAGATAATATAAAACCACGGCTCATCCGGTTCCTCCCGGTGCAGCTTTTCTTCGTCACTGTGATAAACAAGCTCCTGGTTTTTCACGCTTACTTTCGTACCCTTGCGGATAGACTTTGTAATAAAAGAGTTTCCGCCAACCACGACTCCCTCCTCAATCACGGTTTCCCCGCCGAGAATGGACGCGCCGGAATATATGGTTACATTGTCCTTAATCGTGGGATGTCTGCGGACATTACGCAGCTTCTGCCCGCCCTGCGTGGAAAGCGCACCAAGCGTCACCCCCTGGTAAAGTTTGACATGTTCCCCGATTACGGTTGTTTCCCCGACGACAATACCGGTTCCGTGGTCGATGAAAAAGTATTTGCCGATGGTCGCACCCGGATGAATATCAATTCCTGTTTTGCTGTGCGCCTGCTCGGTCATCATACGCGGAATCAGCGGCACATTTAGAAGGAACAATTCATGCGCAAGCCTGTAAACCGTAATCGCATAAATACCCGGATAGGAAAAAATAATTTCATCCTTGCTCCTTGCCGCCGGATCCCCGTCATATGCCGCCTGAAGATCGGTTTCCAGATATTCGCGCACCTTTGGAATGGTCTTAAGAAAAGAAACGGATGCTTTCATTGCAAACTCTTCTATATTATTTTCTTCCTCTTCCGGAAATGCCTTTGTGTATCTAAGCACCACCGCAATCTGTTTGTTCAGATGAAAAACAACATCCTCAATAAGTGTGGAAACAGTATGCTCGACATTGTAAATCTTGTGCGTTTTATCGCGGAAAAATCCCGGATAAACAATCGTGAGCAGATTGTCAAGAATTTCCATGATTTCCTGCTTATCCGGCTGGTGGTAGATATCCATCTTGTCAACTGCCCGTTCTTTTTTATAATCATTCAGAATATCACCAAGGATTCCCTGTATTTCATTCTCAATTATATTCTCCATATGATTCTCCCCTCCCGGAACATACGCCCATTCAAAAACATCTTATGATTTATATTATGATGCTTTTTCTTCACTGTGTTCGTATTTCTGCCAGAGCATATACGCGCTTCCCGCCACTGCTGCCGCAAGTGCTGCAACAAGGCATTCGGACGCTGCGGCATTCAGGTAATTTGACAGAAAAGCAACCAGCGCATCCACAAAAAAATGTGCGATGTAAGCCGCAAGTACAAGCTCTTTTCTGGCATGTTTCACACCAAGATATATTAGAATGGTCAGTGCAATCTGTAAGATAATTGCAAACAGCCGTTCCACCCCCGCCAGGTAAAACAGGTATGCCGGTGTGTCCACAAGCTGTTTAATGCCCTCAAGCGCCTGCTTTTTGACGTCCGCATTCAGTGTTTTAAGCTGCGACGCCATGGAGCCGGTATTTAACAGTATCGCTGAAGTCAGGTTGTTAATGCTGGTAAGCCCGACCAGAAGGATTGCTTCCGTACCCCCGTGTCCCGCCCCGTACATAAACGCACCCGTATTGTCCATTGTAAGCTTATTGCTTTTCCGGAAATATCTTACGGCAAGAACTCTTCCGGTTTCTTCAAAAACTGCAGCAGTAATCCCTGCATAGAGCGCATAAAGCAGCGGATTTCTTTTCAGTACATCCCCGGCCAGGCCTCCTGCCAGAAGATGGAACATCTGCTCCAGTATCAGCGCGGAAAGTATAAAAATAATGCCTCCGGTAAAAAAGAACTGCAGCTTTGCATTTTTTCTTCTGTACAGATAAAGCATAAGAAAAACGGGCAGGCCAACCGCAATCAGCCCCGAAAGCCCCATTCCCAGCATGGCTGCTGCAGATACGTGTCCTAATTCCATGATAAAACCTCTCTTTCCAGTTAATGGCAAGTTCCATTATACCGTAAGTGCGGTTTATCTTCAACAGGTGAAAATCAGTATTCCTCTTCTTCCACCTTTTCGGCAATATCATTTACCGGTTTTTCCAGCCCCTCGATTTTTATATGGTTTTTCTGTGCATAGTCCCATAATGCCGCATGAATAGCTTCCTCCGCCAGCAGGGAACAGTGTACTTTTACCGGCGGAAGCCCGTCCAGGGCTTCCATCACCGCCTGGTTGGTTACTTTTAATGCCTCCTGTACGGTCTTTCCCCTGACAAGCTCCGTTGCCATGCTGCTGGTGGCGACTGCCGCCCCACAGCCGAAGGTCTTAAATTTTACATCCTGTATGATTCCCTGTTCGTCGATGTCAAAATACATCCGCATAATATCGCCGCATTTTGCGTTTCCAACAGTTCCCACCCCGCTCGGATTTTCGATTTCGCCGACATTTCTGGGATTATTAAAATGATCCATTACTTTTTCGCTGTACATGATTTAACCCTCCCTTACATTTTTTTACGCAGAACGTTCTTTGCCCCCGGCAAGAAAATCCTCGTATAACGGGGACATCTTCCGCAGTCTTTCAATAATCTTTTTCAGTTCATCCACAACAAAATCAATTTCTTCTTCTGTTGTGTCCCCGGACAGGGTAAGCCGGAGGGAGCCATGTGCTATTTCATGCGGCAGGCCGATGGCAAGAAGTACATGGGACGGATCCAGGGAACCTGACGTGCAGGCGGAACCGCTTGATGCACATACCCCAAGCTGGTCAAGTAAAATCAGCAGGGACTCCCCTTCGATAAACCGGAAACAGAAATTCACGTTATTTGGAAGGCGGTCTGTTTTATGCCCGTTTAACCGCGTGTACGGAATCTCTTCCAGAACCCTCGCAATCAGATGATCCCTGACTTTTATTTCTTTTGCAGTATTTTCCGCCATCGCTTCCCCTGCAAGCTGCGCCGCTTTTCCAAAACCGACAATCCCCGGAACATTCAGGGTTCCCGCCCTTCTGTTTCTTTCCTGCGCACCTCCGTGAATCAGGGAACGTATTTTTACGCCCTTTCTGATATACAAAATCCCCACGCCTTTCGGTCCATGAAATTTATGCCCGCTTGCCGAAAGCATGTCGATATTCATTTCATCCACGTCAATGGGAATATGCCCATATGCCTGTACGGCATCCGTATGGAACAAAATTCCATGCTCATGCGCAATTTTTCCAATTTCCGCCACCGGTTCTATCGTCCCGATTTCATTGTTTGCGGTCATAATGGAAATTAAAACCGTGTCCGGACGGATGGCTTTTTTTAATTCCTCCAGAGATATCTTCCCATCCCCGTCCACATCCAGATACGTCACTTCAAAGCCCTGCTTCTCCAGATACTGGCAGGTATGCAGAATGGCATGATGCTCAATTTTGCTTGTGATAATATGCTTTCCTTTCGCCAGATATGCTTCTGCCGCCGCCTTAAGTGCCCAGTTGTCAGACTCGCTTCCCCCGGCCGTAAAATAGATTTCCTCCGGCTTTGCGCCAATCAGGTCTGCTGCCTGTCCCCTTGCAGTATCCACTGCCTTTTTTGCCTCCCCCGCAAATGTATAGATTGCACTGGGATTGCCATAGGACTGCCTGAAAAACGGCAGCATTTCATTCAGCACCCGCTCACTTGTCTGTGTGGTTGCCGCATTATCCAGATAAATTATTTTTTCCATAATCGTCCCTTAACCTCTATTCATATTTTTCCTATCGTATTAATAGGTTATTGGCGTATTATAACCCTTCCTTCCAGAAATGTCAACTATCACCTTTTGATAAAAACAAAAAACTTTACCTCTTTTTCACCTTTGAAAGCAACACCACCGTCTCCACATGCCGAGTAAAAGGAAAACAGTCAAACGGCACGCACTCATCCACGCGGTATCCGCGTCTTGTCAGGTATTTTACATCTGCGGCAAGGGACTGGGGCCCGCAGGAAATATATACGACACGTTTCGGTGCAAGCTTAACAAGCGAAGACAAAAAGGCTTCGCTGCTTCCGGTACGGGGCGGGTCAAGAAACACCACATCAGCTTTTTCCCCCTGCTCTGCCATGCTGCCCATGAACTCACCCGCATCTTCATTATAAAACTTAATGTTGTGAATATCATTCCGTTTTGCGTTGGTAATGGCGTCAGCCACCGCATTCCTGTTTAACTCCACACCAATGACTTCTTTTGCTTTTCTGCTGGCTATAAGCCCGATAGTTCCGGTACCGCAGTAAGCATCGACTACCCGCTCTTTACCGGTCAGGCCTGCCAGTTCAATTGCCTTCTGGTACAAAAGCTCTGTCTGCACAGGATTTACCTGGTAAAACGAATTCGGGGAAATGCGAAACGTCAGCCCGCACAGACTGTCCTCAATAAAACCCTTCCCGTAAACAACAATATTCCGCTCCCCGAGTACCATGCTGGTATGTCTTTCATTGACATTGATCACGACCGTACTGATACCCGGGTGGTTTTTACGGAGGGCTTTTACAAAATTATTTTTGGAGGGGAGAATCGGGGATGCCAGCACCAGAACCACCATAATCTGTCCACTGAAACATCCCTTTCTGACAAGTACATGGCGCAAAAGCCCGTATCCGCTGTCCTCGTCGTAAGTACGGATTTTAAATGGACGCAGAAGCGCCCTGACGTCACGAATAATGGCATCAGCTTCTTCATCCTCTATCATACACTGCTCAATATCCACCACATCATGGGAACGCTTCTCATAGACTCCGGCTACAATCTTACCGCCGCGGATACAGTCAAATGCCGCCTGCACCTTATGACGGTAATGGTACGGATTCTCCATTCCCACAATCGGTTTTACCTTACAGAACGGCTCCATCAGTTTTCTCAGATATCCCTGCTTTTTCTTAAGCTGCTCCTTATAGGGAATACGCTGGTAATCACAGCCGCCGCATTTTTTCGCATACGGACAGCCCTGATTTTCAGTAACCGCCCCCTGCTTTGGGGCATAGTTTTGTTTTCCGGATTTTTTCACCGGCTTTTTTTCTGCTCTGTTCTCTTTCATTGTGTTATTTCTTCTGTTTTGCAAGTACGTCCTCAATTGTCTGAAAAATTGTATCCAGATTCGGCGGCTTTAAAAGATATCCCGCCGGTTTTAACGCAAGCACCTCTTTAATATGTTCCTTATCCTTCATACCGGTCAGAAATACAACCGGAATGTCCTTTGCCTCATCCACTTCACGAATCATCTGCAGTGTCATTTTCCCGTCACACATCGGCATTTCATAATCCAGGAAAATAATATCCGGGACATTTTTTCCTATAAGGGTCAGGGCTTTCATGCCGGAATTTGCGACCTGCACATTATACCGTCCCGCCAGCGCACTGCTTAAAGTACGAAGCTGTATAGGGCTGTCATCCACCAGCATAACCGTTTTTCTGTTGTCCCCTGCCCCGGCAGCCGGCGCAGTATAAGATGCCTGTACCGGCAGTTCTTCTTCCTCTTCACTATCCTCCAGAAACTCCGTGCGGCGCATGACTTTCTCTTCCTCAAATGGTTCCCCGAGAAGACGGCATGCCTCTTTTACTATCTTGTCATTGCTTAACGGCCTGGTCAGAGCCCTAAACTGCGTAAATCGCAAAAACTCCGTAAAATTCGCCTGCTCGGATTCTGTTCCGATACAGATAACAGGAGTACGGGCATGATTAAACTTCAGTTCACTCATAATCTTTCCACCTGCTTTATCCATTCCGATAAGGCTGACAATCACAAGATCAGGCTTGTTAAGCTTTAACATACCCTTCACCATTTCCAGGTTATCCACACATGCCTGCACATTAAAATACTGTACTAATTCATTGTTGATATCATGAAATATGGTATTAAATTTGCCTATCATTATAATTTTTTTCATGACATATCCTCCTGCGCTGTTTTTTGTATTTGTTTAATTGTTTCCATCGCCTCATCAGATTCCATATCCCTGATCTGGGCGAGCAGCGTATCAATACTGCCCTGCATCCGGTCTCCATATGTATATTTATTGATTTCCCCGGCAATAAAATCGCAGGTATTGTAATCCCCCCGCTCCAGCGCCTGGGAAAGCATTTCGAAATACGGCAGAATTGTTTCCATACTGTCGATCCCCTGTTTTTCTTCTTCCTTTGGCATAATGGCAGAAAGTCTGTCCCTGTGTTTGTCGATCTCTTCAACCAGAACCGGATGCAGAAGATGAATTCTCTCAATATCTTCATTCTTTGCTGCAACCTCCAGAAGCCGTGCCAGTTTGGAAAGCAGAAGCGCGCCGACCGTTGCCGCCGTACTCTTTAGTGCATGAACCTCTATACGGTACTGGTCAAGATAATCGGAAAGGCGGATATCCGCTTCCAGTTCATTCAGCTTCATCTTAAGGGAATCCAGCGACCGGTAGAAATCCTTAAGCGTATCCATCAGAAGCTCTTCTGTCTTTAAGATTCCAAGCGCGTAGTCAAAATCAAATTCATCAATTTCCGGCAGCCCGGACTTTACCTGCGCTTTCTTTTCAGGTGCATAATTACCGGCAACCAGAAGTTCAGGCGGCAGGTACTTCTGTATCATTTCGTCCAGCTTTGCCTGCATGACCGGCTTTGTCATAAAATCATCAAAGCCCTCTTTCATATAAGTTTCCCTTGCGCCCGTCACTGCGTTTGCAGAAAGCATGATAACCGGCGTTCCTTCACAGAGCTGCTCCATCCTCATATGGTGAAACGTCTCAATTCCGTCCATTTCCGGCATCATATGGTCAAGGAAAATCAAATCAAACCGGTTCTCCCGCAGCTTCCGTAAACATGCCGCACCGCTGTCCGCCTGCGTAATCTGTATCTTTGTCTGCTTGAGAAGACCACAGAACACCTTGCGGTTCATTTCGTTGTCATCCACAACAAGAACCTTTGCATCCGGTGCAATATAACCGGTCACATACTGGTATTCATCCGCTTCCTTTTCAATCCGCCCCTTGAAATTAGTCAGCGGTTCCGGATTCGTAACCTTTTGTACAATATCAAATGAAAAGACACTTCCCTTTCCGTATTCACTTTTTACCTTGAGGCTGCTTCCCATCAGCCTTAAAAGCTGGACCGTTATGCTCATGCCAAGGCCGGTTCCCTCGACATAACGGTTTCTCTCCTCATCTATCCTCTGGTAATCCATATAAAGCTTTCCGATGTCTTCTTCCCTGATTCCGATTCCGGTATCTTCCACCTCATAATGAAGGATGGCATTTTCGCCTTCCACCTTCACGCGCAGGGCAATACGGACAGTCCCCTTCGGAGTATATTTCACAGCATTTGTCATAAGATTGACCAGAATCTGCCTTAAACGTACATCATCCCCAAAATATTCTGACGGGATATCTTTCTGAATGTCAAAAATAAGGGAAAGCCCCTTTTGCTGTGATTTTACAAATATCAAATTATAAAGTTCGTTCAAGAATTTCCCAATTTCATAATTTCCAGGTATGATTTCCAGTTTGCCGGATTCAATTTTTGTGGAATCCAGAATTTCATTAATAATACTTAAAAGAAGGGTTGCCGAATTTCTGATATCCAGCGCATATTCCTTAACAGCAGACTCACTGCTCTCCCGCAGAATCATTTCTGACAGGCCAAGCACCGCATTAATCGGCGTCCGGATTTCATGCGACATTTTTGCAAGAAAATCCGTCTTGGCATGATTCGCCATATCCGCCTCTACCTTGAGTCGCTGCATCAGGTCTAACTGCATACGTTCTTCCGTCATGTCAAACAAAAGCATGGCGTACCTTACCCTGTCCTCATACACAATCTGCTGGACTTCCGTATGAAGAATAAAATTGTCGCTGATAATTTCCCCATCCTGCTTGTGTTTAAACGTATACAAAAGCATTTCATCTGGAATCGTATCACCCGGTCTCAAATCTGACAGCTGTGGAAAAATATCTTTTGCTTTTCCATTTGCTTCCATAAATCTGTATTTCTCATCCGCAATAATCACCGGTTCCCGCAACATCTGGATAATCAGCTTGTAAACCCCAGCCAGAAGCACCGGTTCTTTTCTTTCGTCCATACCTTTTTCCTCCTCCTTTTATGCGTTGTATCGCCCACTATTCCTATTATATATGCTTTTTTATATTATTACAACACAAAAAACTAATTTTAGTATCAGTTTTGTAACAGTTCAGTCCAGCCCCTGTTCATCCAAAAAACCGGAAACTGTCCCGTAATACTGTTCGGGATCCTTATCCTGGGACTGGGCATGCCCCGCCCCTTCCATAACCAGCAGCTTTTTGTCGCATGAAGCCGCTTCATACAGCTCATACGCCATATCCACGGAAATCATCGCATCCTCATCCCCGTGGATAAAAAGTGTCGGGGTATGGCTCTTTTTTACTGCCTCAAGTGCCGACGCATCCTTTAAATCATATCCCCCGCGCAGACGCAGCATCAGGCACGCCGAATCCACAAATGGAAACGCCGGAAGGGAAAACCACGAGGTAATCTTGTCCCCGAACATGGAATAAGCATCCGTATAAGCACAGTCGGAAACCACGGCTTTTACATGGTCTGACAGATTTTCATCCCCCGTCATGATCAGCGCCGTCGCCGCGCCCATGGACTGCCCGTGCAGAACGATTTCAGCGTCAGCATCCTGTTTTAATATGTAATCAATCCACAGTTCACAGTCAAAATGGTCTGTCCATCCCATTCCGATAAAATCACCTTCGCTCTCGCCCTGGCAGCGCAAATCCGGCACAAGCACATGGTATCCTTTCTCATGATACCAGCTTGCAAACGGAAACATTTCTTCTTTCCAGCCCGTATAGCCGTGCAGAAGCAGTACCCACCTGTTACTTTCTTCCTTTGCTTCAAACTCCTCCCCGACAAGCTTATATCCGTCCTCTGACCGGATGGATACCTTTTTGCCGGAAACCTCTTTCACCAGCGTATCCGCATCTTTTTGGGATTTTTCATGATGTTCTGCTATTTCGTCCGTATGCACCTGCTCGGCATATCCCATGGCTGTTATCTCCTCAAATGCGTCCAGTTTTCTCATAAAGGACGGTACAAGGCAGGCGCTGACAAGAAAATATATAAAAACAATATATAAAAGCAGCAGGACTAACAAAGCTGCTGCCAGAATTTTTATGGTCTTTTTCTTTCGCATAATCTTCCCCCGGTCAGTTACTTTCATTTTCCTATATTATAGTACAATAGAAACAAAATGACCATGGGGGATTGCTTCCAGTTTGTTACCTCTCCCCGAGAACCTGGAAAATGTAAAATTTCAGATAGTAGCTTTCATCTGCCGCCCACAAAATCGGATGGTCCGGCGCCTGCGTCTTAAACTCCACCTGCCGCAGCCGTTTGTGTGCAGAACGTGCCGCTTCTTTTATCGTCTTTTCAAACAGCTCCTGCGTCATAAAACGGGAACAGGAGCAGGTCGCAAGAAACCCGCCATCTTTCACAAGCTGTAACCCTTTTCTGTTAATCTCCCTGTAGCCTTTTACGGCATTTTTTGTCGCTGCCCCTGACTTGGTAAAAGCAGGCGGATCCAGAATCACCACATCGTATTTTTCACCGGCTTTCAAAAGCACCGGAAGCTCGTCCAGCACATTTGCGCAGTAAAAATGCACCCTGTCATCCAGATGGTTTTTTACCGCATTTACACCTGCCTGTGCAATGGCATATTCCGAAATATCAATCCCCGCAACTTCTGATGCCCCCGCGGCTGCGGCATTAAGCGCAAACGTCCCCATATGCGTAAAGCAGTCCAGCACCCTTTTACCCTTACAGATACGCTGTATAGCGAGCCGGTTGTACTTCTGGTCAAGGAAAAATCCGGTCTTCTGTCCGTTTGCCACATCCACCAGGTAACGGATGCCGTTTTCCATAATCTCCACACTGGTATCAAACGGCTCCCCTATAAAATCCTTTACCTGCGAAAGCCCTTCTTTTTTCCGCTCGTTTGCATCGCTTCTTTCGTAAACGCCGCGGATTTTGATATGGTCTGCCGCAAGCGTTTCCACAAGCAGCCTT
Source organism: uncultured Lachnobacterium sp. (assembly GCA_964398745.1). Classification (GTDB taxonomy): domain Bacteria; phylum Bacillota; class Clostridia; order Lachnospirales; family Lachnospiraceae; genus Roseburia. The sequence continues at coordinate 519 of CAYNOE010000032.1, read as the reverse complement.
ACAAGCGTAAGCTTAAACTGCTCCATGCCAAGCGCAAGGCACTGGACAACCAGCACGTCCGCATATTTGTCCACGACAAATCCCGGCAGAAAATCCGCTTCCCCGAAAATCACCCTGCATGCCAGAAGGTCAGGCTCCGGCATGACATTTTTGCGGTAATTCCATGCATTTTCCACCCGCATACGGAAAAATTCCTCATTTATCTCCTTCGACGGGTCGCGTGTCAGAACCCGGATCCGGATTTTGGAATTTGTGTTGATAAATCCTGTTCCCAGCAGATAACCGTCAAAATCGCGGACAGCCACAATATCCCCGTTTTCAAATTCCCCGCGGACAGTGTCAATTTCATTATCATAAATCCAGAGGCCGCCTGCCTTTAATGTACGTCCTTTCCCTTTTTTCAATGTAACAGTTGTCTGGTATTCCATAAAGCCCCCTTCGTATCTTCTTTCAGCGTAATAATGTTTTTAGTGTACCACTGTCTGGAAATCGTGTCCAGCATGGCTTGTTTTCTTCCCC
>CAYNOE010000031.1:0-19043 GCA_964398745.1 uncultured Lachnobacterium sp. | reverse complement strand
GCAGACCGATAAATACCAGTTTTTCCTTATGGAAAAAAGCAGAAATATCTTTTAAGGTTATATACCATACCATAATTCTTCCCCCACCTTTCAAGCCTAAGAATGCAGTACATTTAATTCTCTGTTTTTCTTTACGATTGCTAACGGGTGCATAACGGATGCCGCAAAAATAACCGTGATGATGATGCCCGTAATCCAAACGTTGCAGGCGCCCGGATGAAGCCCCCGGTACTCCTGCTTCCTGCAGAAGTCAGAAAACATGTACCATCCAATCCCTGCCGGGAGATATAGTTTTACCAGGTTTTCCAGTGCCATGCAGGCAGCACCTGTCTTCGGTCTCATGCCGCAGAGGAAGTAAACCGCCTGCCTCCTCTTTTCCCGGGCAGCGGACAGAAGGTTTCCGCAGGCAGTACCGGTAATGCAGATTAAAAGCGCAAGAACCGCCAGCGTGGTCTGCATCTGCATCATGTAACTGTTTTCCTCATGTGCCCTGTCCGCCAGGTAACGGAAGGAGAAAGCATCCGTGATATCCGCAACTTTTTCCAGCACTTTCTGTTCGGATGCGGCCCGGTCCTGTTCCGGAAGCCGGATGATATAGGACCAGTACTGTTCCACCGGTTCCTCTGCCACAATGACCATGTCATCTGCAATCCTCATGACAGAGTTTAAATCCATCCCCGAACCGCCTGCGCTCATACCCGGAAAGCGCGTGCCGCGCCCCAGTATGCCAATGACGATACACCTGGTATCCGAGAATGTATCCGTAAAAATATCACCGGTCTGGTAAATGGATTTCAGGTGGTCCCCGATTACAACCGGAACCAGTCCCTCACTCCGGTAATCCCGGGAACCGGTACCAAACCAGTCCCCCTCTGCCACAGTCATGGACAGTTCTTCCAGCAGCCCCGGCTTTATGTAAAGAAAATCCGCACCGGTATTGCCATCCAGCAAATTTCCTGACCTGAAACACCTGGAATAATCGGCAATCACACCATCCGCTTTCAGATGCTTTAATTCATCCCCCACATATGCCATTGCCTTTTCTTCCAAATTTTCTCCGGTCCTTTCCAGGTAATCATTATACACATGTTTACCTGGTTGTCCTGCATACATAAAGGAATCATAAAGACCGGATGTTTTTGCAAATTCATTCAGGTAATGGCTGTACCTGTAACTGGCAAGCGATATGTTCATAAAAAATACCGCGGCAACAACAAAAACAGCCATGATAATATTATGCACCATGTTGCGGCTGATATTTTTTCCTGTGATGCGAAGTATTTTAAAAAAACGGTTCATGCCCTTCACCTCCAAAACACTGGAATCATTTGAATCTTGTCTGCATTATATGACAAGGTGCAGGACATTACAATGGGAATAAGAATATCTTACGGAAGACTTAACAGGATGTTAATAATGAATGCTTCCGCCTTTGATTGCTCGATTCGATATATTTTTCTCCTTTGCCCCATATGCCTGGTTTTAGCCCCCGCAGTCTTTTCTGTTATTTAACGCCATAAGCTGAATCCAGACCGACAGTGCCGAAAGAAGCGTATAAAATATAATCTGCACCAGTCCTTCCCTGGTATGCTGTAAAAATGTCATCACGCTTCCCGGTTCAACTGCCAGAAAAAATCGAACCATTACATTCTCTTCCCCAATCCGTAAAAGCGCCGCATCCGACCAGCGCGCCACAAGCCATATCCCCATATAGGGAATGCATGACAATACATAACGGTTCTGTATCACGGCAGAAAGAAGATACGTCCAGAGGGCGCATACCATTCCGTAAAACAGAACGCCAGCCGTCAGTTCCAGAAAAAATATGGCGGTCACAACCGGACCGGGAAGTTGTGTGACAGACCGTGGAAGCCAGTAAAAACCATTCTGTGTTAAATCAGCTTCCAGCGCTGCTTCCCCATGCGGAATCCTTGAAACCATGACAAGTCCCGCCAGAAAATAGCCCAGTGTTATCACCAGTCCCCCGCCCAGAAGGGAGGCACACAGTTTTCCCAGTATAGTTTTCACCTTTCCGCACCGTATCAGTATAAGGCGGAACAAACCGCTTTCCTGCTCCCCGCATACCACCGGCAGCACCGCAAGTCCTGCCAGCAGGGGAGCCAGCATCCCAAAAGCCCCTGACCGCAGTTCGCCCATGACGCTTAGAAATGTAAACCCGCTTTTCTCCGAGAGTATTTCTTCCTTAGGCACAAAAAATAAAATGTCAAAACAAGTTGTTATTTTCCCATATGAAGCAACCGGTATGAACATACATAAACCAAACGCCACCAGAACAAGAATCCAAAAACGCAGATTCCAGACCAGTTCTTTCAATTCTTCCGCAAACAGAAACCTAAATTTCCCCATATTATTTTTCAGCGTATTTTCTGCGCCTCCCCTTTTTCCATTTCCCACACATGGTCACAGAGAATATCAATATCATCCGCATTATGGCTGGCAATCACCATGGTTTTTCCCTCTTCCTTCATCTGTCCGAAAAGCCTGCGCATATCCGCAACCCCTTCCTTGTCCAGTCCATTCATGGGCTCGTCCAGAATCAGAATGTCCGGATTTTCCATAATCGCCTGCGCAATTCCCAGCCTCTGCCTCATACCAAGGGAATATTTACCAACGTGCCGTTTCAGCTCCGGATCCAGTCCCGCCAGCTTCATCGCCTCCGCAATCTGTTCCACCGTGATTTTACGGTTTAGTCCTGCAAGCATTTTCAGATTCTTTATCCCGCTGTAATACGGAATAAAACCGGGATTTTCAATAATGATTCCAATATTAGGAGGAAAATCCACATCCGTTCCCACCTGTTTTCCCCGTACACGGATCACACCGCTGTCCGGATGCACAAAACCGCAGATACATTTCATAAGCATCGTTTTCCCCGAACCGTTTCTTCCCACAAGTCCATATATTTTTCCTTTTTCCATCTGCATAGAAATATTTTTCAAAATAACTGTTTTGTTGTATGCAAGGCTGACGTCTGCAGCCTCAATCTCAAAATTTTCTGTTTCAGGCATTTTTCAATCTTTCTCCCATCTACAATCCCTGCGTGTAACCAAAATTATATTTGTCCAGTTTAAAAAGTCCTATGATAAACAGTGCCATGCATAAAATAGCAAAATACCAGTACGACTGCCCCATGGAAACCTCCATGGTTCTAAATACCAGGTCACAGTGCTGCCATTCGAGAACATGCGCCATTGGAAAAGCCCATTTAAGCTTCGTATCCACCATATTCAGCGTCCACCCGCTCCCTATCAAAAGTCCTCCCGTCACTACCCCGAGCGACGGATTCCCGAACATAAAAAACACCACCTTCACCATTAAAAGAAGCAGCAGCATTCCAAACAGCAGCGTTACTGAATACCCAAACGCCTGAACCGGCGTAAAATTATTATAAAGCCTTCCGTTAATCAGTGTCGCCACAATAAAATCCTTTTCATCCGGAAATACTGACGTGTATTTTGTCACCACATCGCTCCAGCGGTTGGAAACCGAAATGTGTCCCGCACATGTCGCAATGCAGAAAAGGACAATGGCGGCAAGATAAGTGGCGGCGCTTAAAACCATCATCAGTACCTGCCCCAGAAACCAGTTGTATTTCCCCGCGCGGTGCACATACAAAAGCGTATTTCCGTCCTTTCTTGGAAAGTCCCCCATTAAAAGCAGAAAAACCGCCGCTATCATAACGCATAACTGCACACTGTTTGCAACTGCGGTAAAAACCTCAAAAATCCCAAGCGGTGCGCCAAGATTGTCACTGTACTGCAGCATTTTATCCACAACATATGTTTCAATAAATAAAAGCATGCAGAAAAACATAATCATCCTCGGATTGCATATCCAGCGGACATATTCATTCCATGCCACCTTGCCAATACAGCGCAGGCGGATTTGTCCCCCTGTTTCTCTTTCCCTATGTTCCACAGTCTTTCCTCCCTTTTAATGCCATAAGCTGAATCCAGACTGCCAGCACGGCAAAAACCAAATAAAATACTGCCTGAAAAACCGCTTCGCCGGAATCATAAAATACCGACATCACACTTTCCGGCACCAGCCTTATCATAAAAAGCACCAGCCTGTTTTTTCCTTCCGTTGCCATAAACGCCGCATCCAGCAGACGGGATGCAAACCATATCCCCATATAAGGAATGCACGACAGAAGATAACGGTTCTGTACAGCGGCAGACAGAAGAAATGTCCAGAGGGCGCATACCATCCCGTAAAACAGAATACCGCACGCCAGCTCCAGAAACGCCGCCGCCGTAGCTGCCAGCACCGGCAGCCGCATAACAGATGACGGAATCCAGCCGGCGGACATGATACCGGATTCCAGTGCCGCCTTATCATGCGGGAAGCTGAAAAACATCAGAATCCCCGCCAGCACATATCCCGCCATTACGACCAGCCCGCCGCAGAAAAGGGATGCCAGAAGCTTCCCCACAACCGTCCTTTTCTTTCCGCACCGCAGAAGAAGAAACCGGAACAGCCCGCTTTCCCTTTCCTCACACAAAATCGGAAGAACCGCCAGTCCCGTAACAAGCGGAGCCAGCATCCCGAAATAGCCCGTTCGAAGCTGCCCCATAATATACAAAAATGCAAACTCTCCCCTGTCCAGAACCACCCCGTCCTGCGGTATCGAAAACAGGAGGTTCAGGCAGTTGGTATCTGTCCCCACAGGGGACGGAAACGGGATAAATAAGCATAACCCAAATACAAGCAGAACCAGAACGAAAAAACGCAGGCTACAAACCGTTTTTTTCACTTCCTCTGCAAACAAAAAACGTATCCGTCCCATATTACATCACCCTGCTCTTCGTTTCCCCAGTAATCACGTTGACATAAAAACGGGTTTCGTGTCCATCCGACTGGTTCATTGCCCGTATCATCCAGACCGGGGTGCCATACTCCGTCCTATCCTCGTCAATACCTCCTTCAACTTTATCTTCAAGGGTATAGGAAAGTTCCATAGCCGTCACTTCATATTCTGTCGCGTCCCCAATCTTTTCCGCCACATACTCCATCGCGGTTTCCGGCGGCAGGATTTTTTCATATGTTTCTGTCACCTCCACCAGATTGTTTCTGCTAAATCCATTAAAAAAAGAAACTTTCCCGTTCCCGTCCAGATATGCCTCCATGATGTCAAACGAATCCTTTCCATCATAAGCACTGGTTCCTGACCATGCGGATTCACAAGGCATCCCCTTGTATTCCCGCCTCATCCCAAAATCAAAACCGTATGTCCCATCCTCCTGCTTCACAGCATATCCGTCAAATACCCTGTATTTCACATATTTTTCCGGTTCGAGGGGGAAATCTTTGTTAAAATAATCCTCCGTTTTTTGAACGGCTTCCCCCACTGTCATCTCTCCGGAAGAGGATTTGTAGGAATCATTCAGGCTTCCGTCCGCTGCCCCTGCATAATATTCCTTATCCAAATAATCCCCTGATGGCGTAACCCCTTCGATTCCAGTATCTATCCACAAGACAGAGCACGAACTGTCCACCTGCGCGTGGTATTCATCTTTATGAAAGACCAGCAGCATACCCATATTTGGATCAGAAGTTTCCTCCCTGATTTCTTTTTCATATTCATCCAGCTTTTCCCCACCCACATTCATATTCGTAATATAGTCCCGGTCAAGCTTGTCCCCAAAAAATGTCTTCAATACTTCCATGGCACTGTCCAGCGCCTCCATGGTTTTTTCTCCTCTTGGAAGCCGTAATGTAATTTTATCCACACTCTCTTCACTGGTAACCACAGGGGTGAACCCCCCAAAAGAAATGTTCCGAAACTGCCCTTCTTTTCCTTTTTTCAGAAACGCATCCACACCGTCCCTGATTTCCGGCAGGGTACGCAATTTGTCATTTTCCTCCTGTCCGGAGGTATCCGTTTCCCCTTTTACAATCTCTTCCGTCCTCTTTTCCTTTCCTGCCTTCCGGTAAGAGATTCCAACGCCCGCCAGAATAATCAGGGCAAACAAAAGAACACTGACTGTCAGAATTTTTTTTCTCATTCTATTTTTCCTCTCTTATGTTGTGTATTGGCGGTTTCACAACACATGAAACCGCCAACTGCCAACTAACATCCTAGTTAAAATGAATATTTCCATTTGCAATAGCTGTTTGATTTTCTGGTGAATAGGTCAGGTTAACCCCAAATTGTGCCTTCTTTAGTGTGCCAGAACTCGCATAGCTGAAAGGCGTAGTTGATGCTCTTGTAGCTGATACGTTCTTCATTGAAACATTGCTGCCACTCAATGTAACGGTAACCGCAGATGCAGAACCAGAAATACTGTCTACATACAAATAATTTGTTCCTGCATAATATGTAAGAGACAAACTTTCATATCTGTGTTCATCAGTTTTCGAATAATGATGCAGATTAAAGTAATCTATTTTTACATCATCCGCCGCGAACACCTTTACATTACTCCCCACCAGCACACATGATAATACCATCACAAATGCCAGCACCCTGTTCTTCATTCCTTTTTTCATTTTTGATTTCCTCTCTTTCTCAGGATCCTGCAAAACACCCGTCCAAAAAGCATTTTACATTTCCTACTTTTTAATAGTCTTTCGGTATGAATCCCATAATTCTTCTTCATACCTATGCAGTATTGCATATCACTGGTTTTATCCCCTGATAAAACCTTTTTCCGCTTCTGGCATATCGATCATCCGCCTCTCAGCAAATCTCCAATCAAGTCCCAAAAGCCTTTTGAATCATAAAACATTTGCCATACCTCCTTTCTTTTTTCTAACCGTAACACCATCTTTCCCGTCTGTCCATTTATTTGGCGTGAATCGACCTTTTTTGGAGCGAACCGACCTTTTTCTTCCAAAAATCCGGTTTTCCGGCTTTTCTTATTCAGTCCTCCTCAAGAAACACCTCTGCAATCACATATTCCCCCTCCGTTCCAAAATGAACCTCTCCGCCCAGTCTGTCTGCCGCCTCACGGATATTTTTGATTCCCTAACCGTGCTGTCCGACGCTTTTTGTGGAATAGGTGAATGCCGTATTGGAACTTCGGACACTGTATGTATTTTCCACCCGCAGATACCACTGGTTCTGATTCTGTTTAATCCAAAGGCTTACCTTCTGGTTTTCTTCCACTACAGCCGCCGCCTCAATTGCATTAGACAATAAATTAGAAAGTATAATGCAGAAATCATATCCCTGCAGCTTAGGTTTCCTGTCCGTCTTTACCTCCACCCGAAATATGATATCTTGTTTTTCTGCAATTCCTGCATACTGGGAAATAACTGCATCTATCAGTTCGTCATTTGTATATACCAACTGGTGCCGCTTTCCGTTTAATTTCCGGTTCAGTTGTCCAAGTGTCTTTAGTGCTTCGTCATAACGCCCGCTTTCAAAAAGGGTATTTAGTGTAAGCACAATTTTATCCAGATCATGGTACATCCCCCGGATTTCCTCCCTGTCACCCAGGATTTCCTGCACATAGTTCTGCTGGGACTTTATGATGGATTTGCTTTCCATATTCACCTGTTCCATACCCGCTTTTTTACGGCTTATTACCAACAAAACGATAAAACAGAGGACAAAAGAAACCACCAGAATGGCTATTGCAATCATATTTATATATACAGCTTCACGGCTCTGATAATCATCCCTCAAAAGATTGGAGGTAAATGCAGAAACTCCAAACCAAAATAACCCAAATGCCAGTATAACCACATTACTGATTCTGTTTACATCAATAAGTATGATTTTATGTACAGACTGAATCACACATAATACTATTACCAAGATAAGCATCATACCAATAGGAATAATATCCTGCTGCGATACACCGATACATGAAACAAACCTTAAAATTAATCTTATAATATCAAAAACCACCCCCATAAGCGCATAACTGCAAAATACTACTGCGATTCTTTTTGCTAGTTTACCTTTTGCAACCACCATAGGAAGACCTATTCCCAGCAAATTACAAACCACCACAACCACCGCATAATCCGCCTTCATACACCACAATCCACTCCACACCAGAACATGTACCAGAATCATAATTCCCCAAAAGTACTTTTTCTCTTTTCTTTTCAGTCCCATAATCTGAAAACACACCAAAGAATAAACCGTGATTTCCAGCACTTCCTTAATCAGTTCATATCCATAATTCATATTTAACCCTGCCGTTTTATTAAAAAACCTGACACTACCTTCTCATATACTGCTGGTAAGCCTCTTTAAATGCGCGTTTTCTGGTCTTAGGAACATCAACCCGTCTCCCGTCAACTATCAGTTCCCATTTACGGACAGAACCACGCAGAAAGTCAAAATTTACTATACAGTATCTGCTTGCCCAGCCAAACCTTCCATCCGGAAGCAGCTTCCACCATTCCTTTAGAGGTAACCGGAATGTCAGCCGCCGCTCTTTCAAATACACCTCCGTATATTTATCCAGAACTTCTATAGATCTAATTTGGAATGGACGGATGCGGCGCCAAACACCGTTTACATCCTCCAGCTCCAGCACGCACGGATTAAAATCCCGCAGCACATCATCCAGAACAGCATCCAGTCTGCTGTCTATATCTTTCTTCTGTAAAAATGCATATACATTTCTTCCAAATGCATCCTCCGTCATTTCAAAATGGCTTGTGACAAATATAATCCGGATGTCCGTTTCCAAAGAAGAGAGATGGTTTTTTATCTGAATACCGCTGTCAGTTTCCCCCATTTCGATATCAAGAAACAGTACATCCAGATCCATAATACTTTCCAGCAAATCTGCAGTGTCCGTAAATATCCTTATCTCATAACCGGACTTGCCTTGTGCATCCATATATGCCCTGACCTTACGGCTTAACAGGTCAGTAAAAATCTGTTCATCATCACATATCCCTATCACCATACGGGCTTTCTTCCTTTGCTGACAAATGTTCTGCAAAAACAATTTTTCTTAAATTATAGTTTCCTGCAGACAAATATGCAACACCTTTATACTGGTTTTTCTGCAGACAAAAAATATCCCCATAGCCATAAATTAACTCTGGAGATATTCATTCTTCTTATTTTTTATTCCAAATATATCATGAAAAACATGACACTATCATATCATGCGCCGGAGAAAGTATCAGCTTTATTCTTGCGTCTATATATTTTTTATAAAACTCTTCCTGCAGATTACTGATATATGGCGTTTCGTCTATAAAGGTATGAATTTTTTTTATATCCAGCCTGTCATAAATTCGTTCAACAGCCTTGTTGCACTCAGTATCTCCTGCTTTAACCAAAAAATCATAATAATTAATTTTCCTGCCTGCAAGCTTAATAGCGGAAGTTGGAAACTGAAACACTCTCTGATGCAGCGCATCCTCGTTTTCCAGCACACTGCACATAACGCTTTCATCTGCCTGCGGAAGAAGACAGCTTCCACAATCATAAACAGGTGCAATATCTGTTATTTTAGTAACCGAATTGTAAAGGAATCCCCAATTGCCATTATGCCTGTCGAAATTTCCAAGCAGCGCATCTACTACAAAAATCTCCCAAAAACGTTCCAACAGATATCCCGGCTCTATAAACTGCTGTTTTTCTATTGTTTCAAGAATATCTGCAAGTTCTGTCCCGCTTCCATTACTGTCAGAATCAAGAATGGTATTTTTAATAGAACAAAAGTCAAAAAGTTGTTTTCCATCCACAGTAAAGTCACGGCAGGCACAAACAACTTTTATCCTGCCATTAATTTCATAGGTTCCGAGCATAGTTTCCTGTGCCGGAATGCCCAGCATATTAAAGATACTGCTGGCAATGTGTTCGGAAAAACAACTGTTGGTATAAGAAAGTTCCGTGGGTTTTGACTGACCGGATGGTGGAAATTTCAGCATAAACTGTTGTCCTTTATATTCCACGGCAATCTTTTTTCCATTTGCCCCATTATATGCCTTTCCGATTACTCTCTTACAATTTGTAAAATCTATTCCTCTATCCATGCGCCTGCCCCTTTTCCAAAATATTCTTTCTTCTACTCTTCTTCTGGTCCCAGCCCAAGATATTTTTTCCGCAAATAATCCGCATTTTCCGCTGTAATTACCCCATCACTTATTTCAGCCATGTTAATACTGCCATACAGTTCTCCCCACAGACAGTCAAGAATATCTGATTTTGTCCTCAACCCCTCCTTATAGACATCAAGATCATGTTGCAGATAATCTGGTAAACCGTACTCATAGGAATGTTCCCGTTTTGCCTGTAAATCTTTCAACTCCATTGTAACATCACTCCCCGCTTATCATTTATGCACATTATATTACTCCGGCAATTAAATATCAACGAATTTTACACAAAAACGATTTTCTTAAATTATGGTTTCCCACAGGCAAATATGCAATATCTTCAGATTAAATTCTTTTCCACAAAAAATCCCCAAAATCATAACCTGACTTTGGGGATACCCTCTTATTTTTAATTCTTTTATTCTTCGGAATTTTCCAGCTTTTTACTTGTCCGGTAATAGGTAAATTCGGCCGTGGCAAGCAGCTTCCCGTTATCATCCGTAATTTTTGCCTCATAAAGTCCGATTCTGCCGCCCTGCCTGACTGCCTGCGTCTCACAGTAGACATATTCCGTATCTTTGACAGGAAAAAGATAATTCATTTTCCCGTCAATGGTTGTAACATAGTTTCCGTATGTGGACGCTGCGATTCCGGCAAGCGTGTCTGCAAGAGCATAGCTGCAGCCGCCGTGCATTCCATCATAAATATTGGTATGCTTTTCCTCCAGATGGATACGGCCGCGGGCAAACCCCTCCCGGATTTCCAGGAGTTCCAAACCCATAAGTCTTACAAATCCATTGTTCTTAAGAATCTCATCTGCTTCACTTTTATTAATCATAGACACAACCCTTTTTAAATCGCAGCCCGCTTCATACTTATCTGGAATTTGCCGGCTCCACGTTTACTGACTTTCCTTTTATTTTAACATTTTTCATGGCTTTTAATACATCCCTGCCGTATTCTTCCGGAACTTCAACAAAGGTGTAATTGTCATACATGTCAATTGCGCCGACAAGCTTGCCCGGAATATTTGCTTCCCCGGCAACAGCGCCTAAAATATCTCCCGGTCTGATATGCTGGGACTTTCCGATATTGATAAAAAGACGTACCATGCCTTCTTCAGCACCGGTATCCCCGGCAAACGCATCCTCCATGCTTCTGTCCTCACGGGAAAGCTCCACACCTCCGATTGCCTGCTTTAAGAATGCGGCTGCAATATCCATCGCGGTATAATCCGAATTATTTACCTGCTGCTCGATAATATCAATCATATCCCTGAGCTTTCCATCCTCAATAATCTGACCGATTTCATCCATAATTTTCTCCGCCTTAATCGCGGCAACATCATCCGTAGAAGGAATCGGCTGTGCCTTAATCTTTGTCTTACAGTACCGCTGGATTTCCTTCAGCTTGTATACTTCTTTTCCCTTTACAAAGCTGAATGCCTGACCGGTTCTTCCTGCACGTCCGGTACGGCCGATGCGGTGTACATAATATTCATTGTCCTGCGGAAGGTCAAAATTAAATACTGCCTCCACGTCATCCACGTCAATTCCGCGCGCTGCCACATCTGTTGCAATCAGAATATCGGTTCTTCCGTTACGGAAGCTTTTCATCACGCGGTCCCTCTGCTGCTGCTTCATATCGCCGTGGATTCCCTCTGCTGCATAGCCGCGTCCCGAAAGCTCAGATGCAAGCTCGTCCACCATACGCTTGGTATTGCAGAATACAAGGGAAAGCTTTGGATTGTAGTAATCCAGAAGTCTGGTCAGCACATCTACCTTGTTATTGCGGCGCACGTCAAAATAAAACTGGTCAATATTCGGAACCGTCAGTTCTTTTTTGGTAATGGTAATCCGTTCTACTTCCTTTTTCTGGAATTTCTTTGTGATTTCCAGAATCGGCTTCGGCATTGTTGCGGAAAACAGAACCGTCTGACGCTCTTCATTTGGTATGTATGACAAAATTGTCTCAATATCCTCGCGAAATCCCATGTTGAGCATTTCATCCGCTTCATCCAGAACAATAGTATTCACATCATCAAAACGAATCGTCCTGCGCCGCAGGTGGTCCATGACACGTCCCGGAGTTCCGATAATAATTGTCGCGCCGCCCTTTAATGCCTTAATCTGCCTGGACATATCCTGTCCGCCGTATACCGGAAGTACCTTAACCCCGTGCATATATTTGGCAAGCTTGCGGATTTCCTCCGCACTTTGAATCGCAAGCTCCCTTGTCGGGGAAAGAACAATTGCCTGCGTATTTTTATTGCCCGGATCAACTTTCATCAGAAGCGGAATTCCAAAAGACGCGGTCTTGCCGGTTCCGGTCTGTGCCTGTCCAATAACATCCGCCCCGCTCATAACCACCGGAATCGCCTGCGCCTGGATTGGCGTTGCTTCCTCAAATCCCATTTCCTTAATCGCCCGCAGAATCTGCGGGTATAAATCCAATTCCTCAAATCTTACTGTTTCCATAAAATAAATATCCTTTACTGTGCTATGTTAATAGTTCATCGCGCACCATAACGCAGCAGAACAAAAACGGTGCGCCCCTTATTCGATAATAAAAATCATCAAAAAAGTGCCCCTCCCAATGAGAGAAGCACTCTTATTGTAGTAAAAAAACGGCATAAAGTCAATTATGTTTTTATATTATTCCAGGGTATCCATGGACATCTCCGGTAAATAGTCCTTTGGATTGACCGGTGTTCCGTCTTTTTCAAGGGAAAAATAAACATTGCTTCCCTCTGTGACATAGTATTTGGTTGGCTCGTTCACATAGCCAATCACCTGTCCCTGCTCAACGGTATCCCCCACGGCAAAATTCAGTTCCTTTAACTGTCCGTAAACTGCTTTGTAGCCGTCTCCCAGATCCTGCGTCACCGTACATCCGGTTACTTCGTTTTCACTGATATCCGTAATCTTTCCCCTTGCCATGGAAAACACTTTGTCATTAACCGCACCGCCGATTACCATTGCCGGATTGTAGCGGTACACCTCAAGCGTCGGGAAAAATATTGTAGCATCCATGCTGTAGTCCAGCAGAACTTCCCCCTCAATCGGCCACGACGCCTTTGATTTATCAAAATGCAGGGTGTCGGTTTTTGCAGTCGGAACCACGTCCTGTGCTGGTTCCTCTTTCGCTGTCTTTACTTCTTCCGTATCTTCTTCCTTGTCCGGTTCTGTTTCTTTTTCAGCCACCACAGGCTCACTGGTTTTTTTTGAAACCTCTGCCTGCTTCTTTGTCACATCTGCAGCTGCTTTCGGCTGCACCTCATAGGAAGCCGGGGAAGTTTTTTGCGTTTCCTGCATTAATTCATGCTTACGCTCCTGGCCTTTTTCTGTTGCATATACACCTGCGAATCCAATTGCTCCCGCTGCAAGACAAGCGACGGCTGCTATATACTGTTGTTTTTTCATTGGGCTTTCCTCCATCATCATTTTGTCTTTGATGACAGTATTACCACCCGAAAAGTTTTTATTCAGTATTCTGTCTGTCAAAAATTAGGTTACTGAGTCTGGCAAACTGTTCCAGCGACAGCGTTTCCCCGCGAACAGACTCAGACACTCCAAGTTTTTTGATACATTCCTGAAGTTCCTCTTTTGCAATGGAAAATGCGCCAAAATTATTCAGCCCGTTTGCCAGAGTTTTCCTCCTCTGGTTAAAGGACGCACGTATAATCTGAAATAAAAGTTTTTCACTTTTTACATGTACCGGCGGTTTTTCATGTTTTGTCAGCCGTATGACCGCACTGCCGACTTTGGGCTGCGGCATAAAACAGTCCGGTGATACCGTTGTGACCATCTTTGGCATGGCATAATATTGCACCGCAAGGGAAAGCGCCCCGTAATCCTTCGTTCCCGGTCCTGACTGCATCCGCTCCGCCACTTCCTTCTGCACCATAACTGTAATGCTGTCAACCGGTGCATGGCTTTCAAATAACTGCATAATAATCGGCGTTGTAATATAATACGGCAGGTTTGCCACAACCTTAACCGGATTTCCGCCGTTTTCTTCGCGGGCAAGTCCGGCAATATCTGTTTTTAAAATATCTTTATTTAAAATTTTTACATTATCATATGCAGACAATGTGTCATTTAAAATCGGAATGAGGCTGGAATCTATTTCCACCGCAATTACTTTTTTTGCGGCTTCACACAGATACTGCGTCATTGTCCCGATTCCCGGCCCGATTTCAAGTACGCAGTCGTTCTTTGTAATCTGCGCCGCTTCTATAATTTCCTCCAGAATACGCGGACGGATTAAAAAATTCTGTCCAAATTTTTTCTGAAAACGGAACTGGTATTTTTGCAGTACCGCAACTGTATTTGCAGGATTTGCCAAAACCGCCATCTTTTTCCTCCCTGCAAACAATTACATCGTCCTGAAGAAATTCAAATCTTTCTCCAGACGGTTTGCCATTTCCTTGAGTTCCCCGGATGATTTTACCAGATTTTCAATATTCTGGTTAAATTCTGTCATGGAAGCCGTTGTTTCTTCCGTGGATGCCGCATTTTCCTCGGAAATCGCAGACAGCCCGGTAATAATTTCCTCCACATTCCGTCTTGCTTCATCACAAATTTCCGTCTTTTCCTTTATCACATCCGTTTCCCTGTTGGAATCTTCAATCCCATGTTCCAGAACTTCAAAATGATCCTGTGTCTGTTCCAGCTTCTTCTGCTGGGTTTCAACTATGTCCGTAATCTCATCTACAATCTTCACAGTCAGGTCTGCCTCATGCGCCAGTTCCTCAATAATCTGCTTGATAATATCCGCAGATTCACTGGACTGCACAGACAAGTTCTGAATCTCCGTTGCCACAACGGCAAATCCCCTGCCCGCCTCGCCTGCACGTGCCGCTTCAATACTTGCATTCAAAGACAGCAGATTGGTCTGGTCGGCAATCGAAGTAATCAGCTCGGTTGCTTCACGGATTTTCTGTACGGACTGGTTAGTGGTATGCGTCTGTCTGGAAACCTGCGAAAATACTTCCACGGTTTTCCGGTTCGTCTGTCCCAGTTCCTCCATAAACTTCGCGGACTCTGCGCTGACTGCATGCATCTGGTCTGTCATTTCGCTTAAATGCTGGACGCTCTGTACAATTCCTTCAAATGCAATTCCCATTTCCTGTATCTGGCCAGCCGCGCTGTCAGTTTCCCCGGCCTGCGTCGTGGCGCCGCTTGAAATTCCCTCTACCGCCATGCCGATTTCCATGGAGGTTCTGTTACTGTTTTCCGCCATGGAATCCAGTTCCTCGCCTGACTGCCTGACAGCACCGGAAATATTCTGTGCCGAGGAGATCACCTCGGAAAGCCGGTCTAAAAATTCATTGACATAACTGCCAAAAACAGAAAATTCATCTTTTCCCCGGATTTGTGCACGTACAGAAAGATTGCCGCCAGTCATCTCGGAAAGCGTGTTTTTAAAAATCCGGATACTGCCGCTCATTGAACGGCTGATAAAAAGCGTAAGCAGCACAAGAATTACTGCGCTCGCAAGCAGGATTGCAATAATCACCACAACCAGACGGCTCTGGGTGCTGGAAGTATTTTTCTCCACATAACCGCGCACTTCATCCGTCAGTTTCAGAAGCTGTTCGGATAATTTATTATTTTCCTGTTTTAAAATATAAATCTGGCTGTCCTGTTCTGCTATTTTTTCATATTCCAACAGCTTGGTATCCATCAATCCGGCCAGACTCTGCCTTAAATCTTCATCCACCACATAAATGTCCAGACTGTTCTTCATTTCCGTCAGATGGCTCCGGAGCGCTTCCGCTTCCTCTGAAATATCACTGCCTTCCACCACATGCTTGCTGTAAACGGAAAAATCGCCGTTCACAAGATCCAGGTTTCCCTCAAAATTATATTTTTCTGATAATGCAAACTCAGTTGACAGTCCCCCGTAACTGCCATCCTCAAAATACAGGTCGTAGGAAACGGAGTCAAATTGCTGGATATCATAGTCTCTCACCGGTATTTTAATGGAAATTTCTTTCCAGCCGTCATCCCCGTTTGAAACAAATTCTGCATCAATGGAAAGACTGTCATTTCCCTGTACTTTTTCTACGGATACAGCTTTTAACCCGTCACCGTATGAACCGGAAAGGTCATCCGCAGTAACCTTGGATAAATCAAGGGGCGTATCCCCGCTTCCGCCGTGAAGCATAATATTGCTGACATATATTTTCCCCTTGTAATTTATATTATTCCCGCCAACCCTTGGAAGAAAATAATCACGTTTTCCCAATTTCGGCACAGTGTTTTTATAAACCATATGTATAAAATTTTTTCCGCCAATTTTTGCCCTGCCGGATGTGCCTGCAACATCCACCCACTGCGTATCCAGCCATGATTTGTCATCCGCCACAGTCTGAAATCCGGTTTTTAAATCCTCATCCTGTGAAAGAAACTTCTGGTAGCCGCCCGTTTCGCCCGTAAAGCCGCGTTCCTTACTTAAATCCCGGATTGATGCATAATTGCCGCTGCACTCCGTTAATGCCTCCTGCATGGATGCAATCTTCTTTCCTGCAGAACTTAAACCTGCGGCTTTCTTTGCGGAAACCGCACTCTGTTCCATCGTACTGAGATTTGTTACAATATTTTCCAGATATGAATCCTCCAGAAAATAAAGATAAGAGGTTTCAAGACTCTGGTTCTCATACTGGAACTGGCTGATGTGGTTCATTTCTGTCAGCACATCATTATTTTTACTGTTCGTATTCAGCGCAAAAATCCCTACCGCCCCGAGAATTACAGCCGCGGCAATTGCGATTATGCCCATGACCAGTATTTTTCCCATTATACTTTGAAATATTCCGGATTCTTTTTTCATATCAACTCCATTCCCCCGCTTATTTTTCCCTGCGTATTAACTAAATATAATATAACATTTCCGGATTCTTTTTTCAATGAATCTTTTTGACTGACTGCCCCTTTATCAGTTCACCGTTTATGGTAAACTTTTTTTCAGAAACAGCATCTGCGTCTTCAATCACCGCAAGCAGGCGTTCTGCTGCCACTTTTCCGATCAGTTCCGTGTTCTGCCGGATAGTCGCAAGCTTCGGATACAGAAGCTGTGACATTTCTGTCCCGTCATACCCTGCGACTGAAATATCCTGCGGTATCTGAAGCCCCATCTCTGCAATGACATTTCTTCCTCCAATCAGCGAAGTGTCATCCGGATACAGGATACAGGTCGGCGGCTCTGCAAGCCCCAGCAGTTCCCTGGTCTGCTTTGCCGCATTCTGGATGGTCAGGTAATCCGCATCCCTTATATATTCTTCAGGAATCTGAAGCCCGAGCGCAGCCGTGGTTTTATAAAAACTTTCCAGCCGCTCCTTTGTAACGCTTGAGCCTTTCTGTCCGTGAATATAAGCGATTCTGCGGTGTCCCTGTTCATAAATATATGTAACAAGCTCCTCCATCCCCTTTATATTATTGGAACAGACAGCCGTGCAGTCCGGATGTATATAGTCAATCGTAACGACCGGCAGGCTGCTGTCCATAAGCTCCATCACGTCCGGCTCGTCAAAATCGGCACACACGATTAAAACCCCTTCAAATCCCCGGTACCTGCAGTGCTCAAGATAGGACATCCGGCGGTTTTCAAAGCAGGTATTAATAAAGGTAATGTCATATCCCAGCTTTTCCACCTGCATTTTAAACCCGTTCAGCACGCCTGAAAAATATTCGTGCGTAAGGCCTCTTCCCGCTTCCTCCTCAAAAAGCACCCCGACCGTATAAGAATGGTTTGTTTTCAGCGCCCTTGCCGCCGCATTTGGAAAATACCCAAGCTCTTCCGCGGTTTTTTTGATGCGCTCCCTCGTTTTTTCCCCTATATCCCTGTGTCCGTTCAGTGCCTTGCTTACCGTTGCCGTGGATACCCCGCACTGCTTGGCAATTGTCTTTAAAGATACCATCTCTTCCTCCCGCCCCTTATTATATACTCCCTGTTTATTATATCATATCTCCCCGCCCCAAAAAATACTTCTTTTAAAATATATGATTTTTATGTATAATAACACTAAATAATGAGACTTATACGATGAGCCTCTCTGATAGGGGGATTATTATGGTTAAAATCATTTCAGACAGTACCTGCGATTTATCGGATGAACTGCTCGATAAATATGACATATCCCTTCTGCCGCTTCATATACTGCTGGAGGAAGAGGAATATCTTGACCGGGAAAACATTACTTCACAGGAAATCTTTACGTGGTCCGACACCCACAAAACGACGCCGAAAACATCCGCCCCGTCCCTTGATGCGGCAGTCGGACTGCTGACGCCTTATGTCAGGGCAGGACGGGAAGTAGTCTGCTTTTCCATATCCGATGAAATGTCCACTTCCGGCAATGTCATGCGTCTTGCGGCAGAGGAATTAAATGCTTCCGGGCAGGTGAAGGTCATCAATTCCCAGAATCTTTCTTCCGGAATCGGCCTTCTCGTAATCGAGGCGGCAATCATGGCGCAAAACGGCGCAAATGCCGGTGAAATTGTAACACAAACCGAAGCCCTGCGCCCCCTGGTGCGGGCAAGTTTTGTCGTGGACACGCTTGTCTATCTTTACCGTGGCGGCAGATGCAGCGGACTGGCGGCCCTGGCAGGAAGCGCCTTAAAACTCCATCCGAGAATCACTGTGGAGGACGGAAAAATGAAACCTGGGAAAAAATACCGCGGAACAATCGATAAAGTGATTATGTCCTATGTCAAAGACATGGAACAGGCTCTGTTAAACGCCAGAAGCGACAGGGTTTTTATCACCCATTCGGACTGTGCGAAGGAAACGGTTGATAAAGTCAGGGATTATCTGGAATCCCTGCACCATTTTGACGAG
This sequence comes from uncultured Lachnobacterium sp., assembly GCA_964398745.1. Classification (GTDB taxonomy): domain Bacteria; phylum Bacillota; class Clostridia; order Lachnospirales; family Lachnospiraceae; genus Roseburia. The sequence goes on along the minus strand of CAYNOE010000031.1, from coordinate 158 downwards.
ATTCTGGAGACTAACGCAGGCGGAGTCGTTTCCTCCCACTGCGGGCCGGGAACGCTTGGGGTTTTATTTATTGCCTGATTCTTTTCATAACTCCTGCATCAATCCCATATACGCCGTCACATAAAATATCAATATCATCCCGAATATGACTTGCAATA
>CAYNOE010000030.1:0-19206 GCA_964398745.1 uncultured Lachnobacterium sp. | reverse complement strand
CTTCAGCCGAATAGTTACTGAATCCGGCTATTTAAAGTTTGCCTGCGGCAAAGAGCCGGATTCACTCTTGGCAGAATTTACGTATAATCACGGACTTTGCAGCGGAGTGCAAAGTCCTGGGCTGAACTGTTACCATTCAGCTGCAGTCTGGCAGGGCGTCCTTGACAAACAGAAAATAGAAACGTATAGTGGGTTTTGAAATGATAGATAAACAGAAAAGAGATGGGTAAATAAATGAAAATTTCTACAAAGGGAAGATATGCGCTGCGTCTGATGCTGGATCTGGCAATGAATGCGTCAGAAGAACCGGTCAGCCTGAAAAGCATTGCACAAAGACAGGATATCTCGGACAAGTATCTGGAACAGATTATTGCGGTATTAAATCGTGCCGGATATGTAAAAAGCATCCGTGGAGCACAGGGCGGTTATCTTTTAAGGAAGAATCCGGAGGAATATACGGTTGGAATGATTTTGCGGCTGACAGAGGGCTCGCTGTCCCCGGTTTCCTGCATTGACGGGGATTCCGGGGTGGACTGTGACCGGCAGGAATCCTGCGTAACGCTGATTCTGTGGAAAAAGATTGATGAAGCAGTCAGTTCGGTCGTGGATCATACCACCCTGCAGGATCTGATAGACTGGCAGCGCGGAAAAAACGGTAATTATATAATATAAGGAAGATTTTTATGAAGAAAAAGGTAGTGGTCGGAATGTCCGGCGGAGTGGATTCATCTGTTGCGGCATATTTGTTAAAGGAACAGGGGTATGACGTGACCGGTGTCACCATGCAGATATGGCAGGATGAAGATGTGTTTACGCTGGAAAAAGAAGGCGGATGCTGCGGGCTTTCCGCAGTGGAAGATGCAAGGAAAGTTGCAGAAAGCCTTGATATTCCATACTATGTGATGAACTTTAAGGCTGATTTTAAAAAATCGGTTATCAATTATTTTATTTCTGAATACGAAAGGGGACGGACGCCGAATCCGTGTATTGTCTGCAACCGCTATGTAAAATGGGAGTCGCTTCTAAAGCGCGCCATGGAAATCGGAGCAGACTATATTGCCACGGGGCATTATGCCCGTATTATAAAGCTGGAGAACGGGCGTTACAGCATCAAAAATTCTGTTACGGCAGCAAAGGATCAGACCTATGCGTTGTATAACCTGACGCAGGAGCAGCTTGCCCATACACGGATGCCGGTTGGAGAGTATGATAAGCCGCAGATTCGTGAAATTGCAGAAAAAATCGGAATCCATGTTGCCGCAAAACGGGACAGCCAGGATATCTGCTTTGTGCCGGACCACGATTACGCGGGCTTTATCAAAAAAGAAACAGGAAAAGAAGACAGGCCGGGAAATTTTGTGGATGAGAAAGGAAACGTCATGGGGCAGCACCGCGGCATTATTCATTACACTATAGGCCAGCGGAAAGGACTTGGAATTTCTGCAGAGACGCCGCTTTTTGTCAAAGAGCTTCGTCCGCAGACGGATGAAGTAGTACTTTGCAAATCAGAAGGGCTGTTTGGAAGGAAATGCCTGGTTGAAAATGTCAGTTATATGGCGGAGGAATCGCTCTCTGGTGAAGTACGCTCTGTCGGGAAAGTACGTTATTCCCATCCGGGCGCAGACTGTACGCTGACAGCCCGGGTGGACGGAACACTTATTGCGGAATTTGACGAGGCGCAGCGTGCCATGACACCCGGACAGGCGGCGGTGTTTTACAGGGATGGCTGCATTCTTTGCGGCGGAACAATCGCAGCACAGTTATAAAAACAAGATTTAAATTAGAGAAACGAGGTACAGGCAGATGAAAGAGTCAGACAGATTATATTTTCTGTTTACGAAGGATGGGTTTATTCTGGAGGAACCGGATGAAGAACAGGATAAAAAAGCAGCCTTTGTCCAAAAACAGTTTGAAAAGGATAAATACGGGGCATTGTACCGGCTTGGATTTTCCCCAAGACCGGATTTTTTAAATCAGGCAGGAAATTTCCTGTATGCGGTTTCGGATGCGTTTTTCCAGATGCTTACGGATTTGCCGGATATCGAACTTACAAGGGAGAACACGCATATTGTGCCGGATGCCCAGCTTGTGGAACGGCTTATATCCTCGGTGCCGTTTACACTTGGCTCTGAGTATATAACTGAAGCCTGGATTAAAGGGATATTTAAAAAGCTGAACCAGGTTTTTTCCGGCGAAATTAAAGAGTACAGCGGTACAGTGGCTCTTTACCTGGCGGATAAAAGCCAGCATCTGCATCTGCCGGAGAGGATTTTTTTTCATATTGTCGAGAACAAAGGGGAGGATTATCCTTTTGCGTTTCTGGCGACCTATGCTACTCGGGCGGGAAAAAGGAAAGTAAAGCATGTTCCCCTGCAGTATGCGCTGACAGAATATAAAGCGGACCGCAGTAAGCTTCTGGAACTTTTATCCTGTTTAAACCGTGTGGCGGAAGTATCGCCGCTGGTTGGGGAATTTATGGAAAAGGGTGAGATGTTTCATCCCTTAAAGCTCACTGCGGCGGAGGCTTACCAGCTTTTAAAGGAGGTTCCGGCAATAGAAGATGCCGGAGTGGTCTGCCGTATTCCGAACTGGTGGAAACGGAATGCCTGCGGGGTGAACCTATCTGTAAATCTCGGGGAAGAGAAACCTTCCTATGTGGGCATGGATGCAGTTCTTTCTATGACGCCGCAGCTTACAGTAAACGGAATCCCCCTTACAGCAGAGGAAATTCAGGAACTGCTGAACCAGTCAGAAGGACTTGCGCTTTTAAAAGGGAAATGGGTGGAGGTCAGCCACGAACGGCTGGAAAAGCTGCTGCAGAAAATGGATGAATGCGGGGGTGAAATCACCCTTATGGAAGCCTTAAGGATGGGGCTGTCAAATGGAAACGAAAAAGAATCCGCAGATGTCGGACCAGTGATTACAAATGGCACATGGCTTTCGGACATGCTGGGAAATTTGCGGAGTCCTGCAAAAATCCGTAAGCCCCTGCCGGCAAAAACCTTTCAGGCAAAGCTGCGTCCGTACCAGAAAAACGGTTTTGCATGGCTGGACTATATGGACAGGCTCGGGTTCGGCGCCTGTCTTGCGGATGACATGGGACTTGGAAAGACCGTGCAGGTTCTGGCCTACCTGGAAAAGATGCGTTTAAAAAATAAAAAGGCAAGGGTTCTTCTGGTTGTTCCGGCTTCCCTGGTTGGAAACTGGTCAAGGGAAGCGGAAAAATTCACTCCAAAGATGCCGTTATATGTGCTTCATGGAAGAACAGCAAAACAGCTTGAAGAAGAATTAAAGGCAGAAGAGGCTTTTCTTACGGTTACTACATATGGTATGGCGGCCAGAATTGACGGACTGGCAGAAATCATATGGGACTGTCTGATTCTGGATGAAGCGCAGGCAATAAAAAATCCCCTGACCAAACAGACGAAGCGTATTAAAAAGCTGAAAAGCCGTATGAGAATTGCCATGACAGGTACCCCGATTGAAAACGACCTGACAAACCTGTGGTCGCTGTTTGATTTCTTAAATAAAGGACTGCTTGGTTCATCCGCTGATTTTCATGAGTACTGTAAGGGACTGGACCAGCATCCGGAAGGCTATGCCAGGTTAAAAGCAATGATTGCCCCGTTTATGTTAAGGCGTCTGAAAACTGACAAAAAGATTATTTCTGATTTGCCGGACAAGATTGAGACAGTGGACTATGTGGATGTATCAAAGAAACAGGCAGTGCTTTACAGAAAATACGTGTCATGGCTTGCCCAAAAGCTGGAGGAAGCCGAAGGCATGGAGCGGAAGGGGCTGATACTCGGTTCCCTTACCAAGCTGAAGCAGATTTGTAATCATCCGGACCAGTATCTCGGGCAGGAAGCTTTTGATGAAAAGGAAAGCGGAAAATTTGAAATGCTAAAGGAAATCTGTGAAACTATTTATGAAAAGAGGGAACGGGTACTGGTGTTTACCCAGTTTAAGGAGATTACCGGATATCTGGATGATTATCTGGCGGAAATTTTCCATAAACGTGGCTTTGTGCTGCATGGCGGAACGCCGGTTCCTAAGAGAAATGAAATCGTGGAAGCTTTTCAGGGAGAAAGATATGTTCCTTATATTGTCCTGTCCGTGAGAGCCGGCGGAACCGGCCTTAACCTGACGAATGCAAACCATGTTATCCATTTTGACCGCTGGTGGAATCCGGCGGTGGAAAACCAGGCGACGGACCGTGCGTACCGGATTGGGCAGAAAAACAATGTCATGGTACATAAACTGGTTTGCAGGGGTACAATAGAGGAAAAAATTGATACCATGATTGAGGCGAAAAAAGACCTGGCGGAAAATGTAATTGGAAGCGGCGGAGAGAACTGGATTACGGAGATGAGCAACGAACAGCTTTTGTCAGTTCTGTCTTTGGAGGTATAAGTTATGGGAAGTTACTGGGAAACAGGAAACAATTACCAGCAGCCTGATACAAAGCGGCTGCAGGCGAACGCGGAAGCAACAATTAAAAGGGAAGTGGCAAAAGGAAAAGTGCCGAAACCTTTAACGGTAAAAAACCGCTCCATAGTAAGTAACTGGTGGGGGCAGGCATGGTGTGAAAATCTGGAGCAGTATGCGGATTTTGAGAGCAGACTGGAGCGGGGGAGACGTTATGCCCGGACAGGGGCGGTAGTGGATTTGCAGATTTCAAAGGGAAAGGTTCTGGCGCGTGTGCAGGGGCGCAGGAAGACGCCCTATAAAGTGGAAATAAGGATCAGCCCTCTTTCGGAAGAAAACTGCCAGCGCGCCATTGAAAAATGTGGCCAGCGTATTGATAATCTGGAACGGTTGCTGCAGGGAGATTTTCCGGAAGAATTAAAGACGCTTTTTCTTGGCAGTGGCGGGCTGTTTCCCACGCCGAAGGAAATCAGTTTTTCCTGCAGCTGTCCGGACTGGGCGCTGATGTGCAAACATGTGGCGGCAGTATTGTACGGCATTGGTGCAAGGTTTGATGAAAACCCGCTTTTGTTTTTTGAACTCCGGGGGATTGATGTGGGACGTTTTATTGATGTGACGATTGAAAACCGGGTAGAACAGATGCTCAGCCATGCAGATGCAAAAAGCGACAGGATTATGTCAGATGCCGATTTGAAATCCATATTTGGAATCGGCTGAAAGTTAAGGAGGGCGTATGCCGGTACATAATATTGAACCAGTTTATAACGAAAAATCCAGGGTGCTGATTCTTGGCTCCTTTCCGTCTGTGAAATCCAGGGAGCAGCAGTTTTTTTACGGACATCCGCAGAACCGTTTCTGGCGCGTACTCTCGGAGATATTCGGCTGTCCGCTGCCGCAGAGTATTCCGGAGAAAAAGAATATGCTCCTTTCCCATAATATTGCGGTCTGGGATGTGATTGCAAGCTGTACGATTGAAGGTTCGGCGGATGCAAGCATCCGTGATGTGGTACCAAACGATATCCAGAGGATACTGGAGACGGCGGATATCCGGACCATTATTGCAAACGGGGGCAAGTCCTTTGAACTGTACCAGAAATATATTTATCCGCAGACAAAGAGGGATATTGTAAAACTCCCTTCCACCAGTCCCGCAAATGCGGCATATTCCGTGGAACGGCTGGTGGGAATATGGGGTGAAGTTCTGGCCTGAAAAACAGTTCATGTAAATTTAAAATTGCGTATTATACACTTCCGTGCTACAATAAAAGGGCATGGAAGTTTTATATTACAGAAATTGTAAACAAACGATCAGGAAAAATCTGGTATTTAAAGAAGTAACAGGAAAATGAAACGAATCATTTTAGCCGGAGGATCCGGCACGCGGCTGTTTCCGCTTACAAAAGTAACTTCAAAGCAGCTTCTGCCAGTTTATGACAAGCCGATGATTTATTATCCGATGTCGGTTCTGATGAACGCGGGCATCCGGAATATTCTTATTATTTCCACGCCGGAGGATACGCCGAGGTTTGAAGCGCTTCTGGGGGACGGAAGTGGATTCGGGCTGCATCTGTCCTATGCTGTGCAGCCGTCGCCGGACGGACTGGCGCAGGCATTTATAATCGGTGCGGATTTTATTGGGGATGACACGGTGGCAATGGTTCTGGGGGACAATGTCTTTGCGGGACACGGGCTGAAAAAGCGGCTGGATACCGCAGTCAGAAAGGCGGGGGAAGGCCAGGGGGCCACGGTATTCGGTTATTATGTGGACGATCCTGAGCGTTTTGGCATCGTGGAATTTGATGAAAACGGAAAAGCAGTTTCCATAGAGGAAAAACCAAAGCATCCCAAGAGCAGTTACTGTGTGACAGGACTGTATTTTTATGACAACATGGTTGTGGAGTATGCAAAGGGCTTAAAGCCGTCCGCCAGGGGTGAACTGGAAATTACGGATTTAAACCGCATATATCTGGAAAAGGGAAAGCTGAATGTGGAAATCCTGGGCCAGGGCTTTACATGGCTGGATACAGGAACCCATGAAAGCCTTGCGGAGGCAACCGAATTTGTCAAAACAGTGGAAACGCACCAGCACCGCAAAATTGCATGTCCGGAGGAAATCGCATATTTAAACGGGTGGATTTCAAGGGAAGACGTGCTTGCCATTTATGAAACGTATAAAAAGAACCAGTATGGCCAGTATTTGCTCGATGTATTAAACGGGAAATATATCGATCCTTTACACTGACCAGTTTTGCCACTTACAGAAGAACTATAGAAAGGAAAATCAATGAAATTATTTGTAACCGGCGGTGCCGGATTTATTGGAAGCAATTTTATATTTTACATGCTGGATAAGTATAAGGATTACAAAATTGTCTGTCTGGACAAGCTGACCTATGCGGGCAATCTGTCCACGCTTTCGTCTGTGATGGGACATCCGAATTTTCGCTTTTCAAAAACGGATATCTGCGACCGTAAGGCGGTTTACCAGCTTTTTGAGGAGGAACATCCGGATATTGTCGTGAATTTTGCGGCAGAATCCCATGTGGACCGCTCGATTGAGAATCCGGAGGTTTTTCTTGACACAAATATTAAGGGGACGGCAGTGATGATGGACGCCTGCAGGAAATACGGGATTACGCGTTACCATCAGGTTTCCACGGACGAGGTTTACGGTGATTTGCCGCTGGATCGTCCGGATTTGTTTTTTTCGGAAGACACACCGCTTCATACAAGCAGTCCCTACAGCAGTTCCAAGGCGGGCGCGGACCTGCTTGTGTTATCCTATTTCAGAACCTACGGACTGCCGGTGACGATCAGCCGCTGCTCCAATAATTACGGACCGTACCATTTTCCGGAAAAGCTGATTCCGCTTATGATTGCAAATGCACTGGCGGACAAGCCGCTTCCGGTATACGGAAAAGGGGAAAATGTCAGGGACTGGCTTTATGTACAGGACCACTGCAAGGCAATAGATTTAATCATCCATAACGGCAGACCCGGGGAGGTCTATAATGTCGGCGGCCATAATGAAATGAAAAATATTGACATTGTAAAGCTGATCTGCAAAGAACTGGGCAGGCCGGAGAGTCTGATTACATATGTTGCGGACCGTAAGGGGCATGATATGCGTTATGCGATTGATCCGGCAAAAATTCACAGGGAGCTTGGCTGGTCCCCTGAAACAAAATTTGCAGACGGCATTAAAAAAACGATTAAATGGTATCTGGACAACCGCAAATGGTGGGAGGACATCATATCGGGAGAGTATCAGAATTATTATGAAAAAATGTATGGGAACCGGTGAAAGAGAATGAAAATACTGGTGACAGGCGCCTGCGGACAGCTCGGGCAGGATGTGGTAAAGGAAGTGTTAAGGCGCGGACATACGCTAACTGCCAGCGGTACTGCAGAAACGCCGGAAAAAATTCAACAAATTTTAGAAATGCAGTATGTGCAGATGGACATCACGGATAAAAACAGAGTGGGGCAGGTGATTGCCGGAGCAGAACCGGATGCCGTAATCCACTGTGCGGCATGGACGGCGGTGGATGCCGCCGAGGAAGGGGAGAATGCCAAAAAAGTTTACGCAGTCAACGTGACAGGCACAGAAAACATCGCCAATGCATGTAAAAAGGCAGACTGCAAAATGCTTTATATATCCACAGATTATGTGTTTGATGGAACGGGCAGCAGTCCGTGGAAGGCAGACTGCAGGAACTTCTGCCCGTTAAGTGTATACGGGCGGACAAAGCTTCTGGGGGAGCAGGCTGTGGAACGGATTCTGGACAGGTATTTTGTTGTAAGGACTGCATGGGTATTTGGTTCCGGTGGTGGCAATTTTGTTAAAACGATGTTAAATATTGGAAAAACAAATGATACCATAAGGGTTGTAAGTGACCAGACCGGAACACCGACCTATACGCCCGACCTTGCGCGGCTTCTTGTGGATATGGCGGAGACCGAAAAGTACGGGTATTACCATGCGACCAATGAGGGCGGGTATATTTCATGGTATGAATTTGCCTGCGAGATTTTCCGGCAGGCAGGTTATAACACGCAGGTGATTCCGGTGACAACGGAGGAGTACGGACTTTCAAAAGCCTGCCGGCCGCTTAACAGCCGGTTTGACAGAAAAAAACTGGTGGAAAACGGTTTTGTTCCCCTGCCCAATTGGCAGGATGCGCTGCACAAATATCTGCAGGAAGTTAAATCACAAATATAAAAGGGGAAAAAGATGGGACAGATTCAGGTGACGAAAGCGCCGATCGAAGGACTTTATGTGGTTGAACCCACAGTACATACAGATTCACGCGGTTACTTTATGGAAACATACAACAGACGGGACATGGAGGAAGCAGGGCTTGACGCTGTTTTTGTGCAGGACAACCAGAGCAGGAGCACCAAAGGCGTGCTGCGGGGACTGCATTTTCAGAAAAACCACCCGCAGGGTAAACTGGTATGGGTAACTACAGGTTTGGTTTTTGACGTGGCAGTAGATTTAAGAAAGGGAAGCAGAACATACGGGCAGTGGTTCGGCATGGAGTTGTCGGGGGAGAATAAAAAACAGTTTTATATTTCCGAAGGGTTTGCACACGGATATCTTGTCTTAAGCGATGTGGCGGAATTCTGTTACAAGGTAACGGATTTCTGGCATCCGGGGGACGAAGGAGGGATTGCATGGAATGATCCCGAAATCGGAATCATCTGGCCGCAGGTAAAGGGGGAATACCGCGGGACGGCTTCGGCAGCCGGGTACCGGATGGAAGACGGCACGCCCATTACGCTGTCAGAAAAAGACGGACGGTGGCAGGGGATTCACAGCCTTGCAGAGAATTTACAATAAATAGCAGCAGGCAAAGGAGAGTGTGTCAGGATGGAAGATATCGTCTTGGTTGGTTCGGGCGGCTGCATGAGGGAGCTGCTCTGGCAGATACAGGAGCTTAATAGAAAAACACCCACATGGAATGTTCTTGGATATGTTGATAAAAAGACAGACGCAGAGGATGTAACTGTTGGCAATGAAAAATATCCCTGGCTGGGTAATGATGATTATCTGCTTGCACAGAAAGAAGATATCAATGTAATGATGTGTGTCGGCGAACCGGGTCTTCGGAGAAATATAGCAGAAAGACTTTTGTTAAATCACCATTTAAAGTTTCCTCCGGTCTGCCTGGCGAATGTGCAGGTATGTGCGGATCTTGTTATGGGAAAAGGCTGTGTGGTATCCATGGACAGCAGAATTTCCACGAATGTCCGGCTGGGGGATTTTGTATTTCTGAACACGGGTGCAAAAATCTGCCATGACGGATGTGTCGGCAGTTATACTACGCTGGGACCGGATGTTACCATGGCGGGAAATGTGACTGTGGGTGAAGACTGTAATATCGGGCTTGGGGCAAAAATCATTCAGCAGATTTCACTTGGTAGTAATGTGACAGTTGGAGCAGGAGCCGTTGTGGTACGGAATCTTTTGGAGGGCATTACGGCAGCAGGCGTACCGGCAAAACAGATTTGAAAATTAAATGGAAATATAATAAATTCACGGAGGCGCTTATGGCGGTGAAAATAATTGCAGAAGCAGGCGTAAACCATAACGGGGATTTTGCACTTGCAAAGCAGATGGTGGATGCGGCAGCAGAAGCCGGAGCGGACTATATTAAATTCCAGACCTTTATTCCGGAAAAACTGGTATCAAAATTTGCACAGAAAGCGGATTACCAGAAGGAAAACACCGGTGCGGAAGAAAGCCAGTTGCAAATGCTTGAAAAACTGGTGCTGACACAGGAAAATTTCAGGGAACTGGCGTATTACAGCAGCCGGAAGCAGATTGGTTTTATCTCTACACCCTTTGACCTTGACAGCATTGAATTTTTGAGTTCGGTTGCAATGGATTTTTGGAAGCTGCCTTCCGGTGAGATAACCAACCTCCCGTATTTAATGAAAATAGGACAGACAAAAAAACCGGTGGTCATGTCAACGGGAATGTGTACGATACAGGAAGTGAAAGATGCGGTATCCGTTTTAAAGAAAGCCGGCACCGCGGAAATTACGCTGCTCCACTGCAACACCCAGTATCCGACGCCCATGCAGGATGTGAATTTAAAGGCAATGCTGACACTTAAGGAACAGCTTGGGCTTCCTGTGGGGTATTCAGACCATACGAAAGGGATTGAAGTGCCGGTTGCCGCCGCCGCGCTGGGAGCTGCCGTGATAGAGAAACATTTTACGCTGGATAAAACCATGGATGGTCCGGATCACAAAGCAAGTCTGGAACCGGATGAGTTAAAAGCCATGGTACAGGCAGTCCGTAATATTGAGCAGGCGCTTGGGAATGGGAAGAAAGAACCGTCCCCGTCAGAACAGAAAAACATTTCTGTTGTACGAAAAAGCATTGTTGCGAAATGCAGCATCAAAAAAGGAGAGTATTTTACAGAAGAAAACCTGACCGTGAAGCGGCCGGGAAATGGGATTTCCCCGATGTGCTGGTATGAGATAATCGGCCAGAGGGCATCACGGGATTTTGCGGAGGATGAACTGGTTGAATAAGAAAAAGATATCCGTTGTAACAGCGACAAGGGCGGAATATGGGATTTTAAAACCGCTGATCCGGCGGCTGTTTGCTGAAAACGCATGGCAGATACAGCTTGTGGTGACGGGGACGCACCTTGTAAAAGAACAGGGGAATACTATTGAAGAAATTGAAGCGGATGCATTTCCGGTATTCAGGAAGATTCCAATTTATGAAGAAGGGGACACTCCTTATGCCGTTTCAAAAATGATGGCAAATGCCCTGCGCGGGTTTGCGGAATATTTCGCGGAGGAAAAGCCGGATCTGCTGATTGTGCTTGGAGACAGAACAGAGCTTCTGGCAATCTGTGCTGCCGCATTAAATGAACGGATAGCGGTTGCGCATCTTCATGGCGGCGAGCTGACCTGCGGAGCGGTGGATGACAGCATCCGCCATGCGGTAACAAAAATGAGTTACCTGCATTTTGCCGCAGCGGAGGAATACAGACAAAGGATTATCCAGCTTGGGGAGGCTCCGGAGCGGGTCTTTAATGTGGGCTCTTTAGGTGTGGAAAATGTCTTGCATGAGAAGCTTTATGACAGAAAAGAACTGGCGGAGAGCGTGGGATTTCCGGCGGAAAGGGATTATGCGCTTGTGACCTTCCATCCGGTTACGCTGGAGGGAAATCCCGGGCAGCAGATTGAAGAACTGTGTCATGCCATGCGGGAGCAGAAAGAAATCTTTTTTCTGATTACAAAAGCAAATGCGGATGCAGGGGGAGCATTGATTAATGAGTATCTGGAGCGGGAAGTAAAGAAGTGTTCTAACATGAAACTGGTTGCATCGCTGGGAATGAAGCGTTATCTTAGCGCGGTAAAATATGCGAAATTTGTGCTTGGCAATTCTTCAAGCGGCATTATAGAGGTTCCGTCATTTGAAATTCCTACTGTAAATATCGGGGACCGGCAGAGGGGGAGGATTATGGCGGACAGTGTTATTTCCTGCAGGCCGGACAAAAATTCCATTCTGCAGGCAGTGCAAAGGGCAGCCGGTATGAACTGCAGCGGATATAAAAGCCCATACGGGGACGGGACGGCGTCGAAACAGATAATCCATATTTTGCACAGGTTTCTGGATGCCGGCCAGATGAATCTCAAAAAAGAATTTTATGATATTCCGGTAAGGGAGGAATTATGAAAAGCATTGCAATTATTCCCGCACGAAGCGGTTCGAAAGGATTAAAGGACAAAAACATCCGGCCTCTTCTGGGAAAACCACTGATGGTATATACACTGGAAGCTGCCATTGCTTCCGGGTGTTTTGACTGTGTGCATGTATCAACGGAAAGCGGGACATATGCAGAAATTGCAAAAAAAAATGGTGCAGACGTTCCGTTTCTGCGGTCGGATATCTATGCGGGTGATGCTGCGGATACATGGGATACCGCGCGCTTTGTGATGGAAGAATATGCAAAAAGAAACCAGCATTTTGATATCGTTACCCTGCTGCAGCCTACTTCGCCGCTCCGGACCAGAGAAGATATTAAAACAGCATTTAAAATTTTTGAAGAAAGGGATGCGGACTCTGTCATTAGTGTCTGCGCTGCAGAGCATTCTCCGAAAATTATGAACCAGTTAGGGGAAAACCAGTCCATGAACGGCTTTCTGGATTTGAAAAAGAATATCCAAAGGCAGGCACTGGGGGACTATTACAGGATTAACGGTGCAATCTATATTCAAAAAGAAGAGGTTTTAATGCAGAAGAAAAATCTGTATGGGGAAAAGTCATATGCCTATATTATGGAAAAAAGCCATTCGGTAGATATTGATGATGCCTTTGATTTTTTCCTTGCTGAAGCCGCAATGCGGTATGAGTTCAGGTAATGACTTTATCTTTTTGGCGAAATAACCGATATAATAGTTAGTGTGTATAAGGAGGTTGACCAATGAGAACAGAACAGCTGGTGCCGTTTTTGATTTCACCGGACGGAACTGTTGTAGATGCACTGCAGAAAATAGACACCAACGCCAGGGGGATTTTGTTTGTTGTCGAAAAAGACCGGAAATTAACAGGCGTTGTCACGGACGGGGATATCCGCCGGTGGCTGATTAAGACGGGAGAGCTTCAGGGAAAGGTCAGCAGCTTTATGAACTGTAATCCCAAAGTGATTTATCGCAAGGAACTTGCGGACGCCCAGAATTTTATGGTCCGGCAGTCCATTACCGCGCTTCCGGTTGTAACTTCCAAAGGCGTTGTTCTGGATATCCTGTTCCGCGAGGCGGGAAAAAAGAGTGTGGCCGAGCGGAAAAGGGATTTGGAGCATGTGCCGGTTGTGATTATGGCAGGCGGAAAAGGTACCAGGCTATATCCATATACCAAGATTTTGCCAAAACCGTTAATCCCGATTGGGGATATCCCGATTATGGAGCGGATTATAGACCATTTCCAGGATTATGGAATCAGCGATTTTACTGTAACCGTAAATTACCGGAAGAGCATGATTAAATCCTATTTTGCGGATATTGCAAAGGATTACCGCCTGACATATGTGGAAGAGGACAAGCCATTAGGCACAGCGGGAAGCCTGCAGCTCATTGACCGGAAATTTACACAGCCGTTTGTCGTAACGAACTGTGATATTCTTGTTCATGCGGATTATGCGGATATCTACCGGTACCATAAAGAGTCGGGTAACGAGCTTACCATTGTAACAGCACTTAAAAATATCATTGTGCCATACGGGGTGATTCATTCCAGCGAGAACGGTGCGGTGGAATCCATGGAAGAAAAACCTAAGCTTTCCTATTTTGTAAACACCGGAATGTACATATTAAATCCGGATTTATTAAACGAAATACCGGAAAACACGTTTTACCATATGACAGACCTTGCAGACCATCTTCTCTCCGAAAATCGCAAAGTCGGCATGTATCCGGTCAGCGAGGATTCGTTTCTGGATATGGGTGAGTTTGAGGAAATGCACCGTATGGAGAAGAAATTGAATTTAAAATCAGAATAAAAATAGAAAGAGGAATTAATAAAATGAAAAAAGTACTGGTGACGGGCGCAGACGGATTTATAGGAAGTCATCTGACAGAGAGCCTGCTAAAAAAGGGCTATGAGGTAAAAGCGTTTGCCTACTACAATTCGTTCAACACATGGGGCTGGCTGGATACACTGCCACAGGAAGAATTAAAGGAAATAGAGGTATTCACCGGGGATATCCGCGATCCAAACGGTGTCCGGACAGCTATGACCGGCGTGGATGCAGTGTTTCATCTGGCGGCGCTGATTGCGATTCCTTTCAGCTATCATTCACCGGATTCCTATGTCGATACAAATATTAAAGGAACATTAAATGTTTTGCAGGCGGCGCGCCAGTTGGAGACAGAGCGGGTGCTGGTTACGTCCACTTCTGAGGTGTACGGAACTGCGAAGTATGTTCCGATTGATGAACAGCATCCGTATCAGGGGCAGTCGCCGTATTCCGCAACAAAAATCGGTGCTGACCGTCTGGCGGAAAGTTTTTACCGCAGTTTCCAGCTTCCGGTATCTATCGTAAGGCCTTTTAATACATTTGGACCGCGGCAGTCCGCCAGGGCAGTAATCCCGACCATCATTTCCCAGCTTCTGGCTGGAAAAGAAGAAATCAAACTTGGAGCCCTGACGCCTACCAGGGATTTTAATTATGTAAAGGATACCGCAGCCGGATTTATTGCTATAGCGGAATCGGACAGGACGGTTGGAGAGGAGATTAACATCGCTACCCAGCAGGAAATTTCGATTGGGGATCTTGCGAATGAAATTATCAGCCAGATTAATCCAAATGCAAAAATCGTATGTGATGAAGAACGTCTGCGTCCGGAGAAGAGCGAGGTCAACCGTCTGCTTGGCGCAAATGAAAAAATAAAGAAGCTGACAGACTGGAAGCAGCAGTACACGTTTGCAGAAGGAATTGCGGAAACAATCGCGTGGATGCGGGACAATCTGGGAGCGTACAAGACAGATATTTATAACATATAATTTTGAAAGAAGTGACAGTTATGGGAAAATTTATTCCTCTTTCTATCCCGAATTTTGAGGGGAACGAAGAAAAATACGTTATGGATGCCGTAAAACAGGCCTGGGTGTCCACGGGTGGCGCATATATCACAAAACTGGAAGAACAGCTTGCGCGGTATCTCAATGTGCCGGCAGTTGCCGCCTGCCAGAGCGGTACTGCGGCCCTGCATCTGGCGCTGCATGAAAGCGGGGTCGGACCGGATGATGCGGTCATTGTACCGGCGCTGACCTTTATTGCGGCGGTCAATCCGGTGCGCTACCAGTTTGCGGAACCTGTTTTCATGGACTGCGATGAGAGTCTGTGCATGGATTCTGCAAAGCTGCGTCATTATTGTGAAAAAGAATGTACTTTTACGGATGGAAAACTTATCTGCAAAGCAAATGGAAGACATATTAAGGCGGTTGTCGTCGTACATGTATTTGGTAATCTGGCGGATATGGAAGGAATCATGGAAACCGCGCAAACCTACCATCTGCGTGTGGTTGAGGATGCCACGGAGGCTCTCGGTTCAAAGTTTCTTACAGGAAAATATGCAGGTAAAATGGCGGGAACCATCGGGGACTTTGGCGCGTATTCCTTTAATGGAAATAAAATTATTACTACCGGAGGCGGCGGGGCACTGACGGCATCGAATCCGGACGAACTGCAGCATATGAAATATCTTTCCACGCAGGCTAAGAATGATGCACTGTTTTACGTGCATAATGAATCTGGATTTAATTACCGGATGACCAATCTGCAGGCAGCGTTAGGTGTTGCACAGCTGGAAGAGCTTCCGGAATTTATAAAAAGAAAAAGAACTAATTTTAGGCGGTACCAAAAGAAGCTGGAAGATTTTTCCGGGGCATATCTGCTGCCGTTCCGGGAAAATACAGAGTCCAACTGCTGGTTTTATGCGCTGGTGATTGGCGAAGAGAAAGACCAGCCCGACCTGCATGCCATTATACAGCGCTTCCAGGATGAAGGAATCCAGACACGCCCGGTCTGGGGACTGATTCACGAGCAGAAACCCTACCGGAACTGTATTTCATACCGGATTGAGAAGGCAAAAGATTACAGTAACCGGATTGTCAATCTTCCGTGCAGCACGAATCTGACGGAGGAAGAGCAGGATTATGTTGTAGAAAAAATACGTGAAATTATAAAATAATATTCTCAAAAAAATTACACATACTATCCAAAAATATTTTGGAGGTATTTATGAGCGAAAAAAACACGTATAAAAATCCGGCGGTGTTAAAGGGCACGGATGCAGATCCGTTTACCGCGGGTCCGAAGCATTTTTCCGAAAAAAATGACGAGGCGGCGGAAATCCGGCAGAAGAGCCTTTATAACAGCCATGACAGGGCGCGGGTGGACAACAACCAGTTTTTTGAGACAAGGAACAATCCGTTGAGCAGCAAAGGAAATTAATGGATACAGAAACGATGCGGAGAAAAAACATGAAAAAGCGCCATGTAATAAAAAAGAAAATTGTCAGTTTTATTTTAATCATTGTGATGGCTTTTGGGATGCCTGCCCTGGCAGAAGCTGCTTTCAGCCAGGGCTACCAGCTTGGGAGCGACCCTGTGGAAAACCTGATAGCGGTTGCTGAGGCGCAGATAGACAAAAAACAGGCGGATCTGGGCTATACTACAGCGTGGTGCAGCTATTTTGTTACAGACTGTGCAAAACTTGCCGGACTGGAAGAAGTGTTTCCAGGAAGGGGCTCGGTGGCATCACTGTATAATAATATGATAAATGCCGGCGGAAAAGAAGTAACCACGCCAAAACGCGGGGATTTGGTTTTTTATTACTGTACAAAGGAAGCCATCCCGTGGGTGCATGTTGGAATTATGGTCAGTGAATCAAGATCCGTCGAGGGTAATTTCAGCAATAAAGTGGCCTATGTGGACGACCAGTATAAGGATACGCGCGGACATTCCGTAACCAGCGGTACAATAAAGCGTATTTATATTCGTCCGGATTATGGCAGGGCCGGCAAAACGCCGTCTGTTCCAGTACCGGAACCAAAGCCGGAACCGCAGGTTCCGAAGGATGTGTGTAAATGTAAAAAGTCCTATGCCGGTATCTATATTGTGGTGACGCAGGCAAGTCCGCTGACCCTGCGTGCCGGACATGGAACGGAATTTGATGTCATTACAAGGATTCCCAAAGACAGTGAGGTGAAAGTAACCCTTGCAGACGGGACATGGGCACATGTGAAATGGAAAAATTTTACCGGATTTTGTTCTATGGAATTTCTGGCGCAGAAAATTACGGTGGACGGCTGTGACTATATGCTGACAGGGAAATCAGAGGCTGCATTTCTTGGAATGCAGAAAAACAAAGCGGTGGATCTGGTGATTCCAGCCACCGTTGTCTCTGGCAAAAGAAAATATAATGTTACCGAAATCTCTGCCGGAGCACTTAAGAATACAAAGATAAAAAGCATCCGGGCGGGTAAAAATATAAAAAGTATCGGAACATCCTCATTCTGTGGCTGCAAAGGCTTAAAGAAAATCATTTTGGGAACCGAAATTACAAAAATCGGTAAAAATACGCTGAAGGACGTATACAGCAGGGCGGAAATACAGATTCCCAAAAAGAAAAAGAATGTCTATCTTAAGCTGTTAAATGGTGCGGGAATGGGAAAAAAGATGACAGTTTCTACATATTAAACGACTAAAATGACAAAAAGCAGGACTGGTTGCTGACCAGTCCTGTAAAAAGCTGTATAGGCAGTCCTTTTGGACGGTTTATACATAATCATCAAGCATCATACCCGAATAAATAGAGCTGATATATGGTGTTGCAAAATTGTGTCCCGGATTTTTATAGGAAACAATAATCTTATTCACATAATTCATTGGGTTTATGGCAATGCTTTCTGCTTTGGTTCCGATGGAATCGCGGAAACCGGAAAGCATTTCAAAGGTTTCATCTGCGCGTTCCGGCGTTACCGCTTCCGCAAGGATTGCCCTGTCGATGGAAATCGAGCCGTTTTCCGAAACCATAAGTCCTATATTTTCCAGTGATACCTGGTTGTTCTTTGATAAGGATGCTACATCACGCTGCAGCCGGTTGCCGTCGCTTGCATCGCTGCCGGCATAGGAATCTGCAGTTGAAATGATATCGTTGTAAACATCCACAAGGGTCTGGATATTGTCTGCAATTGCGTCTGTATTTGCCTTGAAACTGATTGTGGCATCATTTGTGAGTCCTTTTAATGTCAGTTCAAAAGCGTTATTGACAGCAAACGTGTTGGAGGCAGAGGTATGCTCTTTTCCGTTTAAAGTAAAGCTTGAATTACGCGGCCCGGAGGACATCCTGTCAATACCGAGTGAGGCCATAACCTCTGTGGAACCGCTGCTTGCATCCGGGGAAATGGAAAAAATGCAACCGTTTTTTTCACCGGCGCCAGTCTGTGCGGAGGTAAGTTGCAGTGCGCTTCGCTTGTCACCGTCGGATACAATGGATGCGGTAATGCCGAGGTTTGAACGGTTGACAAGTCCTGCCAGTTTGTTTAAAACATCCAGATTGGTTTCTTCTGCGCTGATGTTGTACTGGAATTCATAGGCGGCAGAACTGGTGTTTAAATCAAAGGAATATGCGCCCGGCCGTAAGGAATGGGCATCATTCTCCAGAAAATTTCCGGTGTTGACCTGCGGGGCGGCAAGCTCCTTCACACAAACCTGCAGGCTTTCCGTCTGGTCAGTTTCCGTACCGTCCCCGATATAGGTGACGCCAACATTCTCTTCGTCCGAAGAAACTGCAACCTTTTTCTGGAAAGAATCCGTAAAAGAGCCGTATTTGTCGGACAGGGACGAAACCACGTTCTGGATCGACTTGGCGTTTTCCTTGATGTCAATGGCGTATTTTTTGGCTTCCTCCAAATGCAGAATCTTATACAGAGGGGAATCCCTGTTTACCTTTAGTATGTGATTGTATACCTTGCGCAGCTCGCTCTTTTTATGTGCATCGTAGCGCGAAACTTCCTTATTGGCATAGGTTGAGACATAATAATCATATGCACTGTCAATTCTTGCCATGTGCTCCCCTCCTTTCATCCATGATGGGGATGTAATAATTCCATTTATACATATGTTATTATATCGTCATTTAACAGCCATTACATTAGTCATTAAAATACATTTTTTTATATTTTTTTCATATTTTGGCATTTTCTGTATCATTTATGCCGAAATGATCATATTTTTCCGGTAAA
>CAYNOE010000029.1:0-19263 GCA_964398745.1 uncultured Lachnobacterium sp. | reverse complement strand
TCCCTTGTATAAAAGGAAATTATCTGGCGCAGCGCTTTATCAGTAATTTTAAGCTGGTCTTTTTTGATTCCGTTTTTGCCCAGCTGCTTTGCAATCAGATGGTCTTTTGCAATATGGAATTTTTCATTTTCCGTATAGCTGCTGACCTCAATTATTTCCATCCTGTCCAGCAGTGGACGCGGAATATCCTGTGCAGAATTCGCACTTGCAATAAAAAGCACTTCTGACAAGTCAACCGGAAGCTCCACATAGTGGTCACGGAACTTGTGGTTCTGCTCTGCGTCCAGTACCTCAAGCATCGCAGACGCTGTGTCTCCCTTGTAATCGCTGCTCATTTTGTCAATCTCATCCAGGAGCATCAGCGGATTCTTAACGCCTGCCGAACGCAGTCCTGACACGATTCTTCCTGGCATTGCGCCAACGTAAGTACGTCTGTGTCCGCGGATTTCTGCCTCGTCACGCACACCGCCAAGGGAAATCCTTACGTATTCCTTTCCCAGTGCACGTGCAATTGAACGCGCAATACTGGTCTTTCCGGTTCCCGGGGGACCCACAAGACAGACCACCGGGCTTTCACCCTTTCCCGTCAGGCTGCGGACTGCAAGAAATTCCAAAATACGCTCCTTGACCTTATCCAGCCCGTAGTGATCCTCGTCCAGAATCTTTTGGGCATGAGACAGATTTTTATTGTCTTCTGACATTTTATTCCACGGCAGTTCCAGAAGCGTTTCAATATAGCCCCGGCTTACCGTACTTTCAGAGGAGTTCGCGGAAATCCCCTTAAACCGGACAATTTCCTTATGAATCCGTTCCTTTACCTTGTCAGAGGCTTCCAGTTCCCGAAGCTTATTCTCATACTCCTCTGCATCGGAATCCGTATTCGTCTCTCCCAGTTCCTCACGGATTACTCCCATCTGCTCTCTTAAAACATATTCCCTCTGGTTTTTGTCCACACGTTCCTGCACTTTTTTCTGGAAATCGTTGCGGAGCGCAAGAACCTCTGATTCCTGCAAAAGAATTGCAAGCAATGTCTCATACCGCTGTGTCAGCGAAACAGCATCCAGTACCTCCTGCTTTCTGGTATAACGGACCGGAAGATTGTTTGCAATATAATCCAGCAGAACGGATAAATCCGTCAGGTCATTCACCTGTCTTAGAATATCCTGTCCTATCCTGCCCTGCAGCCTGGCATAATCCATAAACGTTTCCTGTACACTTAAAATCATGGCAGAAACTGCTTCTGCGGCCAGATCACCGTCCGTATCATCCTCATGGGATATGACACATCCCTGCAGATACTCCTCCTCATCTTTTAATTCACATAATTCCGCACGGCATATACCCTCAACCAGAACGCGCAGGATTCCTTTCTGCAGCTTTACAACCTGTTTAATCCTTGCTATGGTTCCCATATGATACAGATGGGAAATTTCCGGTTCGTCTGTTTCGTTTTCCTTCTGTGTTACAATAAAAATACGTTCGTCTGACTTTATTGCATTTTCCACCGCATGAACCGAACGTTCCCTGCTGATATCAAAATGTGCAATAAGCCCCGGTAAAATCGTAATTCCCCGTAATGTCACCATGGGTATCGTCAATATTCTATCTTCCACCCGTATCTGCTCCTAGTAAAATAGTTAAGACGCAAGTTCTTCTTTGCTGCTGTCCTTATTTGTTATTCCAAGAATTTTTTCATCTTCCATTGTTAGATGCTTTTCCACATATGCTTTATCAATCACACATCTTGAGATGGATTCATCGGATGGCACCCTGTACATCAGATCCAGCATCACTGTCTCCATGATTGCACGCAGTCCGCGCGCGCCCGTTTCACGTTCCAGAGCCTTGTCGGCAATTGTTTCAATTGCGCTTTCTTCAAACTCCAGTCCGACGCCGTCCAGCTCCAGAAGCTTGGTATACTGCTTTACAAGTGAATTCTTTGGTTCCTTTAAAATTCTGATTAATGCATTCCTGTCCAGCGAATCAAGGGAAACCGTAATCGGTACACGACCGATAAACTCCGGAATTAGTCCAAATTTCACAAAATCCTGCGGAACTGCATGACGGAATGCCTCTGCCACATTAATATACGTTTTTGACCGCAACTCCTCGTTAAACCCGATTGCGGACGCTTCCATACGCGAATACACAATTTTTTCAAGCCCGTATAACGCACCTCCGAAGATAAACAGAATATTGGTCGTATCAATCGGAATCAGTTCCTGCTGCGGATGCTTGCGTCCTCCCTGCGGCGGAACAGAAGCAACCGTTCCCTCCAGAATCTTAAGGAGAGCCTGCTGCACACCCTCACCGGATACGTCCCTTGTAATGGACACATTTTCCGACTTCTTGGTTATCTTGTCTATTTCGTCTATATATACGATTCCATGCTGTGCGCGTTCAATATCATAATCTGCCGCCTGGATCAGCTTAAGCAGAATATTTTCCACGTCCTCACCCACATATCCGGCTTCCGTCAGTGTGGTCGCATCCGCAATCGCAAACGGCACATTTAAAATTCTTGCCAGCGTCTGTGCCAGAAGTGTCTTCCCTGAGCCGGTCGGTCCAAGCATCAGAATATTACTTTTTTGAAGTTCCACATCCAGGTTCATCCCGGCAAGCACCCGTTTATAATGATTATATACCGCAACGGATAACACCTTTTTGGCCTGATCCTGGCCAATGATATAATCATCCAGAAATGCTTTGAGTTCTTCCGGTTTTAAGAGATTGATTTCCTCATCCGAAACAGGCATTGTCCGCTCTTCCACGCCCTCTTCCTCAATAATCTCTGCGCAGATATCCACACATTCATCACAGATAAACGCACCGTTCGGACCGGAAATCAGCCTGCCAACCTGTTCTTGTGTTTTGCCGCAAAAAGAGCAGCGTATCTTTCCTTCATTCTTTCCTGCCATCATTTTTTCCACCTCAATTACATCATTCAAGAAATGCCCCCGGCTTGCTGCCGGAGGCTGAATTTATGCCCCACGCCTGAATCTGTCAGGTATTTACCGGTTTTTAATCACTCCGTCAATTAAACCATACTCTGCCGCCTCCTCTGCGGACATATAATTGTCACGCTCGGTATCTGCTGCAATCACTTCATAAGATTTTCCTGTATTCTCAGCCAGAATCTCGTTCAGGCGCTTTTTGGTCTTTAAGATATTCTCTGCGGCAATCTGGATCTCTGTTGCCTGCCCCTTGGCACCACCGGACGGCTGGTGAATCATAATCTCTGCATTTGGAAGAGCAAAACGCTTGCCTTTGGTTCCTCCCGCCAGAAGAAACGCGCCCATGCTCGCTGCCAGCCCGATACAGGTAGTAGAAACATCACACTTAATATACTGCATGGTGTCATAGATTGCAAGTCCGGCAGTTACCACTCCTCCCGGAGAATTGATGTAAAACTGGATATCCTTTCCCGGATCCTCGGATTCCAGAAACAAAAGCTGCGCAACCACAAGGCTCGCCGTTGTTTCATTGACTTCCTCTCCCAGAAAAATAATTCTGTCCTTTAACAGACGGGAATAAATATCGTAGCTTCTTTCGCCCCTGCTCGTCTGTTCCACCACATAAGGTACCAAACTCATAAAATACGCCTCCATTCATACAGAAAATAACAGATACGCCGCCGGCAGATTACTCAGCTTCTGCCCCAGCTTCCTTTTCTTTCTTGCTCTTTGCCTTTGCCCTTTCCTTAACATTATCCATAATAAGATCTGCCGCTTTACTCAGAGCAAGCTCTTTTTTCATGGATTCTTTCTCAGAATCGCCCATAAGACCTTTTAACTGCTCAGCCTCCATGCCATATCCGGCAGCCATTTTTCCAATGTTTTCCTCAATTTCTTCTTCCGATACTTCTATTTTTTCCTCTTCGGCAATCTTTTCCAGAACAAGGCTGCACTTAATGCGGTCCACCGCCTCCGGGCGTACCTGTTCCATTAACGCATCCACTGTAAGTCCTGAAAACTGCATGTACTGCTCCATGGTAAGCCCGCTCTGTGCAATCCTCTGCGCAAATTCATCCAGCATCGTCTCGCACTGTGTTTCAATCATGGCATCCGGAAGTTCCATTTTGGACTTGTCAACAATCTTGCGGATGGCTTCGTCCTCTTTGGTCTTCATTGCTTCATCCTGCTTTTCTTCTTCCAGTCTCTTCTTTACACTTTCCCTATACTCGTCAAGCGTGTCAAATTCTGAAACATCCTGCGCAAATTCATCATCCAGATCCGGAAGTTCCTTGGTCTTTACTTCATGAATCTTTACTTTGAATACTGCCGGTTTTCCTGCCAGCTCTTTTGCCTGGTACTGTTCCGGGAATGTGACATTCACTTCCACATCCTCACCCGTATTCTTTCCGATAAGCTGCTCTTCAAACGTATCAATAAATGTATGAGAACCAATTACAAGCGGATGATTTTCTCCTTTTCCGCCTTCAAATGCGACCCCGTCCACAAAACCTTCAAAATCAATGACAGCTGTATCCCCGTCCTCAATTGCACGGTCCGTCACGGTCACAATCCTTGCGTTATTGTCACGCTCTTTTTCCAGCGCCTCATCCACTTCCTCATCGCTTACTGATGTGTCTATTTTTGTAACAGTCACTCCCAGATATTTGCCAAGTGTCACATCCGGCTTTACAGCAACTTCTGCGGTGAAGATAAACGGCTGCCCCTTTTCAATCTGCACCACGTCAACAGCCGGACGGGACACGATGTCAATACCGCTCTCGTCAACAGCCTGCGCATAATTCTGCTGCATCAGCGCATTTGCCGCATCCTCATAAAAAACCTCTGCACCATATATTTTTTCAATCATCGCCCTGGGAACCTTTCCTTTACGGAATCCCTGGATGCTAATCTTATTTTTCTGCTTCTGGTAAGCCGCTTCAATCGCTTTGTCCAGCTCCTCAGCTGGCAGCTCAATCGTAAGCTTTGCCATATTCTTTTCTAAATTTTCAACCTGTACACTCATTGTAACTGTTTCCTCCTTAAATATATCAGCTAATGGGTTTTTCTTAGTAATCAATCCATATATTAATTCCGGCAGAATGCCATAATAACAATCATTTAAGCATTATAGCATAATTACTGGTACTTTGCCAAGTGTTTTTTTATAATACCTTTGATAACGGTTAATAAGTGTCCCGCAGGCTTCTGATACGCAGCCGTTTTTTCAAATCCTGCGCATCTGCAAAACTGCCGCAGCGTATATCTTCCTTCATAAGCACGATTTCTTTTTCCATGCCGGGTGTCAGTGTAAAGTAATTATCGCTGAAAACCACATCCGCATCCGCAAAATCCAGTTCCACAAACGGCGCGGGGCAGTCCGCTGTCAGGCGAAGCATAAAACGTTCCTCTTCCTCTGTAACCCAAAGACCAAAGACCGGCTTTGGGAATTCAAGATGCTTGTATGGCACAAACATTTCCACCTCATGGAGTACAGCCTCATTTTGGCAGGCAACTGCCGCTTCCGCAAAGCTTTCGTATTCCTGCTCCACAGGAATTTCTGCAATCTTTGCCGCCGAAAACGCCCCCACCGTACCGGAAACGGAAACCTTTTCCTGTATATTTCCCGCAAAATCCCTCCTCTGAAAGCTTCCGGAATATACGGTTTCTTCATCCCGTTCGCTGCTGATCCACAGTTCCGCCGTCTTATTGTCTGTACGGATGCTGACTGCCACCGGTGCATAAAACCGGGCTGCCATATAATGAAGCGCTTTCCATCTGCCGAAATAATCAATTCCCGACCACGAAGCCACCGGCCAGTTGTCATTCACCTGCCAGTACAGCGCTCCCATGCACCGGCCCCTGTTCCTTCTCCAGTGATCCACGCCGCTTTTTATTGCAACTGCCTGCAGCACCTGCGTCACATACAGAAGGCTGTCAAAATCCCTGGGATAACGAAAATTTTCAGACAGGTAATAAAGCATTTTACCGTTTGCAGAGGTATTTTTCTGGTGGCTCTCCATAACCCTTGAAAAAATATTCCGGTCTGGCTCTTCTGTATAGGTTTCCACCGTTTTCAAAGATGGAAACGACTGGAAGCCAAACTCTGAACAGAAACGGAAAAAATGCCTCTGGTAATCGGAAAACGGTTTTTGTCCGTGCCAGACATCCCAGTAATGTGTGTCTCCCCTGTTTTCATCATCCGGATTGTCAAAACAGCCTCCGGAAGAAGGGGAAGAATGCCAGTAAAAGGTGTCCGCTGCAACCGCCATTACAGTTCTCGGCAGCACCTCTTCAAACAGACGTATATAATCAGCGCGAAGATATGCGCTCTCCGCCTGGAAATCGCCCCAGTGGTGCCATGCTGATTCAATTTCGTTGTTCCCGCACAATAAGCCCAGGCAGGCATGGTGCCGGATCCGTTTTACATTGTCAATGATTTCCTGCTTTACGTTTTTGAGAAATTCGTCCGTCACATCATAAACATTGCATGCAAACATTAAGTCCTGCCAGACAATCAGCCCGTATTGGTCACACAGATCAAAAAAGTCATCTGACGGGTAATAGCCTCCGCCCCAGACACGGATACAGTTAAAATTCGCCCTCACACAGTCGAGAAGCAGCCTTTTTGTTCTTTCCTTTGTGATATGCGGGTAAATAGCGTCCTCAGGAATATAATTACCGCCGCGTGCAAAAATCTTCACGCCGTTTACCATAAACGCAAACTCATTTCCCCATTCATCCTTCTGCCGGCTGACGGTCAGAGTCCGAAGTCCCGTCTTTTTCGTAATCCGTTCGTTTTCCCACTGCACGGTAAGTGTGTAGAGCGGCTGTGCCCCATATCCGTTCGGCCACCAGAGCTGCGGATGCTCCACAGTAAATTCCGCAGTAAAAAATACACCGGACACCCTCCGGGCTGTATCCGTCCATGTTTCCTCCTGCTCCGGTCCCGTAAGCGCTACTGACGGCTCTTCCCCTTCTTTGGCATTCTCAAGCTCAATGGTAACCGTAAGGTTTACGGAACCGTTTTCCCTGTGCTCCTGATGCAGACACACATCCGCAATCCGCCCGCCGGAAAAACTTTCCAGATAAATATCCCCGAGGATTCCGGCGTCCACAAGCTGGGGACCCCAGTCCCAGCCAAACATGGAGTGTGCCTTCCTCAGAAGCTGGTTTCCTTCCATCGCTCCGCTGGGAACATAGTGTACTTCATGGTTTTCCCTGTATTTGTAATTTTCTATATATTTAAGAACAGAGGAAAAATGAACCGTGATTTCGTTCTCCCCTTCAACCAGAAAATTCTTCACTGGAATCCGGTAGGTTCTGTGCATATTTGCTGTTTGCGCTACCGGCGTGCCGTTTAAAAAAATTTCAGCCAGCGTATCCAGCCCCTCACAGACCAGTTCAACTTCCTTTTCCTGCAAAAGGGAACCATCCACAACAAATTTTCTGGAAAACTCATAGTCCTCTTTAAATAAATCCCTTGTTGCATATTCATTTTCCCGGTAATAAGGATCTTCGATTTCTTCCGCTGCCAGAAGTCCCGAAACCACACTGCCCGGAACTGTAACCGGAATTTCTTTCCCATCCGGGCATTTTTTCAAACTCCATTCCCCATTTAAATCCTGTCTTTTCATATTCCCCTCCTTGCAAACCCTTTACATCCGCCCATACCATAATACCGCATAAAAATCCAGAGCTTTCTACAAACTCTCCCCGTTATTTTTTATAATGTCACGGTACCAGAACGCCGAATCCTTCCATATCCGCTCCTGCGTTTCAAAATCCACATAAACAAGCCCGAAACGCTCGGAATACCCCTTGTTCCATTCGTAATTGTCCATAAGCGACCACTGAAAATAGCCGCTCACATCCGCTGTTTCTGCCGCCTTTTTAAGAGCCATAAGATACCTTGCGAGAAAGTCAATCCGGTTACTGTCATGCACTTTGCCGTCAAGCGACACCACATCGGTACAGGAAAGACCGTTTTCCGTAATATAAACCGGCTTTTTATATCGTTCGTATAAAAATTTTACCCCGTATCCCAAAGCTTCGGGTGTTACCGGCCAGTTTGCTGCAGTTTTCGGAAAACCGGCATACCGTTTTACCTCCTCCGGCTTTCCGTCTGCGCCCATGCGGATGCATTTTCCGTTGTAAATGTTCTGTCCGTAAATATCAATCGGCCCGGAAATCAGCTTCATGTCGGAATCTGTAATCTTCGTCAGATATTTTTCGTATTTCACAAGCCCTTCTTCCGGATATTCCCCAAGCATCACCGGATCTGACCACCACGCCACATTCCACGTCCACACCGGAAGGTCGGGACATGCAAACAGCATCTGTCTTGCCGCTTCGATATCCTCCGGTTTTTCGCTTTCCGGATAGGAAATACCTGCAGTAGGCGCATAGCCAATTGTAAGCTTTTGTTTTCCGTGCTCCCTCAATACCTGTACTGCGCGTCCATGCGCCTTTAATATATTATGCGCCATCTCAAAGCCCTTACCGGCGCTTTAAATCCCGGCGCATGCTCCGCTGTCAGATAACCAAGTCCGGTAAAACACTGCGGTTCATTAAAGGTAAAAATATATTTCACACGGTCCGTAAAGCGTTCTGCCACAAGCTTTGCATATTCCGCAAACCATTCCACACTGTCAGGATTCATCCAGCCGCCGCGTTTGTACAGCTCATACGGCAGTTCCCAGTGGTAAAGCGTCAGATACGGCTCAATGCCTGCCTCAAGAAGCGCATTGACCAGTTCATTGTAAAAACGGATTCCTTTTTCATTTACCGCCCCTGTTCCTTCCGGAAGCACCCTTGACCAGTCAATGGAAAAACGGTAGGCTTTTATTCCCATCTCCTGCATCATTTTTACGTCTTCCCTGAAACGGTGGTAATGGTCGCATGCCACTGCCGCATCCTGCCCTTCATAAATCCGTCCTTTTTCCTTTGCAAACACATCCCAGATGTTTTCGCATTTGCCTTCCTCCTTTTGGTTTTATTATTTATCTTAATATAGCCTGGCATGGTTTGGCAAGTTTTTTCGTATTTATTCCAGTACAAGTTCCCCTGCCCATTGACAAATTAAATAATAATCCTATACTAAAACTGGCTGTTTTACACAAACTGTTAGGATATACAACCAGAAGGAGGCGTTATTCTTGAAATATTTAAAGCAGTTTATGATTATCCTCGCCATCTCCTTTTGCGGTGAGGTTTTAAAAAACCTGATTCCCCTTCCCATTCCGGCAAGCATCTATGGAATGCTTCTTCTGTTCACCGGACTTGCGACCGGAATTATTCCGCTTAATAAAGTAAAGGAAACCGGAAATTTTCTGATTGAAATTATGCCGGTTATGTTTATTCCGGCAGGTGTTGGGCTAATGTCCTCATTTGGCATTTTACGCCCCATGCTTATTCCGGTCAGCTTAATCACTGTGATTACGGTAATTACGGTCATGCTGGCCGCCGGACATGTATCCCAGTTTTTTATCCGGCAGGACTCAAAAAGAAAAAAGGAGGCAGAACATGAATGATTTTTTTGAAACGTCCGCATTTGCAGGCGTTACGGTCAGTCTTCTCTCATATGCGCTCGGCGTGTTATTGAAGAAAAAATTTAAAAGCGGGATTTTTAACCCCTTATTAATTTCCATCGGTGCGACCATACTGATTCTTACACTGGCGCATGCCGACTATGACAGCTACAACGCCGGTGCACAGTACTTAAGCTGGTTTTTAACCCCTGCAACAGTATGCCTTGCGATTCCGCTCTATGAACAGCTTTCACTTCTGAAAAAGAATTTTAAGGCTGTCATCCTGGGCATTCTTGCAGGCGTTCTGACAAGCCTTGTAACCATTCTTGCACTGGCAGCATGCATGGGCTTGTCACATGAGGAATATGTCACGCTTCTTCCAAAATCCATTACCACGGCAATTGGCATGGGGGTTTCCGAAGAACTGGGCGGATATGTAACAATTACTGTGGCAGTCATTGTCATTACCGGCGTACTTGGAAATATTTTCGGGGAACTCATTTGTAAAATTTTCCGTATTACAGAGCCTGTATCGAAAGGCCTTGCGCTGGGCTGCAGCGCCCATGCAATCGGAACTGCAAAAGCAATCGAACTCGGGGAAACAGAAGGCGCCATGAGCAGCCTTTCGATTGCGGTTGCCGGGCTGCTCACAGTACTGGGGGCTTCGGTTTTTGCTAATTTTTTATAGTAATTAACATATACTCGGAATGCTTCTGTGTGCGGATGGGAATCCCCCATCCCGCCATTCCGGATGTGACTACCATATCCAGGTTATCCTGCTTTTCATGTCCGTAACTCATTTCATCCAGATGAAACAGTTTCGCAAACAGTCCAAGCGGCCAGATTTGTCCGGCATGGGTATGTCCGGATAAAACAAGATCTCCGCCTGCCTGCCTGATTTCGTCATAACCGTTCGGCTGGTGGTCGATTACAACCCAGAGGCTGTCCGGATCCTGCCCCCGTGCCAGTTCTTCCACAGACTTCCTCTCCGGTGCATAAGACCGGTCCGCGCGTCCCAGAAGAACGAGTTCGGAATTCACCTTTGCCGTTTCATCCTCCAGAATCGTGATTCCTGCCGCTTTCATCGCAGCCTCCAGCTCTTCCACCGTATAATTCGGGCTGGAGGAATAAAGGCTCTTATCGTGGTTTCCATATGTAAAATAAATGCCATATGTACTGGATATTTTACCAAGCGTTTCAAACGCTTCCTGCATCTGTTCTTTTGTAGTACGTTCATCCACGATATCCCCGTCCAGAACAACAATATCCGGATTGTCTTTTCCGATTTTTTCTGCCACGGCTTCCAGTTGTTCACGGCTTAATGAAATTCCATAATGCAAATCTGCAACCAGCGCAATCTTATAGCCTTCGGGGCGAATCTCCTTATCCGCCGTAACCTCAAATTCCGTTTTTATAACGTGCTTCATATTGTAACTTCCATATCCAAGCACCAGAAAAGCAAGCACAAGCCCGCAGATACCGCTGTGCCATACCGCAGCCGCCGCCTTTGGAAGGTCATTCTTTTTTACTTTTTTTATAATCAGAAAAACAATGTGCGTAAGCAGAAGAAATGCACAAAAATGTGCAAGAAAAATAAACCATACGATCGAAATACGCACTGGCACAACAAGTAATAATACAATTAAAACCGCAAGGATCCTCTGTTTTCTTTTAGAGCATTTTTTCAGAAAAAATTCTACCCCCCTGCATGCGCAGTAATACAGCCATGCGGCACATGCGCATACTGCAAGGACAGGCAGAACCATCCACCGGAACATCAGCATTTGTTTTCCTCCCGAAATCTTAAGTAATAGTCATAGTTTATCCTATCTTATTTAAAAAAGCAAATAAAAATTATTACCAGAAACTGTCACGCACCAAAAATCATATTTTCTTCTTTTCTGGCTAAACTATACTCAAGCACATGAGATTAGCATGTTGACAAAGAAATTTGCCGGCTGCATCTTGTGTGCAGTCGGCAGAGCCCGGCATTTTACGAATAAGGAGGTGAAAGATATGGCATCATCAAACAACACATCCGGTTCCAACCGTATGGCAGTACCGGAGGCAAAGGACGCAATGAAGCGTTTTAAGGAAGAGGTGGCAAGCGAGCTTGGAGTACCTCTTAAGGAAGGCTACAACGGTGACCTGACTTCAAAGCAGGCTGGTTCTATCGGCGGAGAGATGGTCAAGAAGATGATCATGAAGCAGGAAGAGCAGATGAAATAACAACGTCTTCAAAAAATAAAAAAGCACCTTCGGATGCCGCACGGCATCCGGAGGTGCTTTTTCTGTTATAAAAAACATTTATGAAACTCCGCGGTATACAAGTCCTTTCTTTACCTTTTCCACAGCAGTATCACCAAGGAAATAACGGACAATCTCAAGCGCAAACGCAATGGCAGTACCCATTCCCCGGCTTGTAATCACATTGTCGTCCACAACCACCGGCTGTCTCTGGTATTTAGCACCGAGCAGCTTATCCTCGAAGCCCGGATGACAGGTTGCTTTTCTGCCATTCAGAACATTTGCCTGCCCAAGCACGGTAGGCGCTGCACAGATTGCCGCCACAAGCTTCCCGCTGTCTGCAAACTGCCTGATTACACGGTTCACGGTTTCATCCGCCCCGAGATTCAGTGTACCAGGCATTCCTCCCGGGAGCACGATTCCGTCGTAGCTGTTATAGTCCGCCTTGTCTTTTGTCGTGTCCGCATGAAACGTTACCTGGTGGGAACTGGTAATCTGGTTCGTTCCGTTAATGGAAATGGTTTCAATTGCAATTCCGGCCCTGCGCATCACATCAACAACGGTAAGACCTTCAATTTCCTCACAGCCGTCCGCCATAAAGATACCAATTCTTATTAACGGACTTGGTCCCTTGTCTGTCTGTGCCGCTTCCTGTTCCCTCTTTGCAGCCTCTGCTGCTTCCACTGCTTTTTTATGTATGACAAAGAATCCAACTCCAATCAGAACCATTCCTCCAACCATGTTTCCAATTGTCACAAACAAAAGGCTCTGTACCACCTTACCGGAATAAAGAACTGCACACTGCTCAGGGGTAATCCCGTAGAGTTCCCCTGCAAGCGCAGTATAATCCTTATTCATTGCCGCCAGCATGCCGGCCGGAATATAATACATGTTTGCAACACAGTGCTCAAAACCTGCCGTTACGAACGCAAAAATCGGGAAGAAGATTGCCAGAATCTTTCCTGCAATATCCTTAGCCGCCCCTGCCAGAAGAATGGCAAGACAGACCAGTACATTACACAAAATCCCGCTTGTCACCGCCTTAAGCGGAGTAAGATTCGCTTTACCGAGTGCCACCTTAATGGTATACGCGCCAACCCCTCCGCCTGACAGATCAAACTGCCCTGACAGAGTTACCAGGCCGCAGATTAAAAGCGAACCTATCAAATTGCTGATATAAACAATCACCAGATTTCTGCAAAGCTCCGCAGTCGTAATTTTGCCTGAAAGCCGCGACATAATCATCAGGTTGTTCCCGGTGAACAGTTCCGCCCCGGTAATGACAACCATCATCAGTCCTACCGGAAAAACTACCCCCGCAAGCGTTCTTGCAATTCCCACATTCGAGATGCCGTGAACAGTAACATTGCTCGCCGCACCACCAATCGCAATACACGCACCTGCCAGCATTCCCAGCAGAACCATTCTGCCCAGGGGAAGCTTTGCTTTTTTTACACCTGCAGAAATATAATTACCGACCATTTCAGCAGGTGAATAGAATGAATTTCCCATACCTAAACCCTCCTTTATTTTTATTTCTGTAACTGCCATTCCCTCAAAGTTACAGCTGCTGTCTGTTTCCCATTATACTACGATTTTGAATTTATGCAATGTTTTTTTGTCATTTTGACCAAAAAAATAAACAATATCTCTTGTTTTTACTATAAATTGCATGATACAATGTTGATAACACAATATACAGGAGGTCTTATATATGGAAATCGAACGAAAATATCTTGTGAAAAGTCTGCCGGAGCATCTCAGTCAGTTTGAAACAAAAGAAATTGCACAGGGTTACCTGTGCACTAATCCGGTTGTGCGTATCCGCCGCAGCAACGATGACTATTATCTGACTTATAAAGGAAAAGGACTTATGGTGCGTGAGGAATACAACCTTCCGCTGACAAAGGAAGCCTATGAACACCTGCTTCCAAAAATTGACGGGTTTCTGATTGCAAAAACCCGCTATCTGATTCCGCTGGCCGGCGGACTGACTGCGGAACTGGATGTTTTTCATAAAGATTTAAACGGTCTTACGCTTGTGGAGGTGGAATTTGAAACGGTGGAAGAAGCAGATTCCTTTATCCCGCCAGAATGGTTCGGCGGGGATGTAACAAACACCGGAACCTACCAGAACAGCAGCCTGAGCAGAAACGGACTACCGTAAACGGTTTGCAAATTCATACCGCTGCCTTGTCTGGATTACATGTCTTAAATCATCATAACGTTTCATCAGATCCCCGTCCGGAATCACGGCATCCATTACAACCGCCATGGTATCTATGATTCCGTCGGTAATCGTATCATGCATGGAAACTAAAATATTATAGCGTTCTTCCAGGTCGTCTGTTTCCAGAAATTCCATAAGCTTTGGATCCACATCCGCCAGCGGGGCAGACGGCGACGGGACACCTTCCGCATCTTTTGATTCTTCCCCTTCCACATATTCAAAACGCGGCTCCCCGGCAGTATCCTGATATTCCCCATGCCAGTCCTCATCAAAAAACCGGGAAAGCGGCTTTGCATACACGGCAAAATCCCCGTAAAGCGCCTGGTAAACCACCAGTTCCTCTCCGGTCTCGGAATGTTTTGCCACAGTAATAACCTGATACATTTTTTCTTTATGCCGGTATTTCTCCCCCGGCCCTGGTTTCATTGCCATCTTTTTTCTCCTAAACTGCTGCCATCATTTCATTAAACAACTGCAGGGCGCGTTCATCCGCCGTGCGTCCTTCTTCCGTGCTGTTTAACAGAAACTGTACGGATTCCATGGATTTTTTTGATTTTTTGTCCGTACTGCCTGATAATGCTTTCTTTTCATCCGCTTTTGAAATAGCAAAAGCAAGCTGCTTTACCACCGGCTCAAAAAACATAATCTGGTAAACGCTCTCTACTGCCGCCAGCTTGTCTGCAGGTGAGAGTTCCTCCAGATCCGATTCTTTTTTGTACATGTAATATACACAGAGTTTTTTGGCATCCGGCGCTTCCTTGACCAGATTTTCCCGGAGCATCTGCAGCAGATTTTCGATTTCACTCTGGAAGAGAATCTTCTGCTGCGTATCCTCCAGTGCTTTTGTGCCAAGCCTTATGATTGCATCATAGGTGCTGTGGAAATCCTGGTCATTTTTGCTGATAATAAATTCATGGTCAAAGCTGTTCTGGAGCTGTTTCAACTCCTTTACAAGCTGTAACACCTCCGACCGGTCTGCGCCCCACCGGCTTGTCAGAATCTCTTCGAACCGGTCTGCAACCGTTTCCACGCGCTCTGTTATGGCATGTGCTTTCTGGTAGCGCCCTTCCTCATTTCTCCACTGTTTTTTTATCCTGTCGTACTGCTTCTGCCAGCTTCTGAAGCCGCTCATATCACACCCCATCGAAATCAGGGCATCTTTTATTTTTTCAAGCTTTTCATCTTTTCCAAACATGAATCTTTATCCATTCTATGCGCTGTATCTTTCTATAAGTTCCTGCAGTGTATTTTCGTTTTTCTTTATCCATTCGTCATATGTGGTATTTTCCGCAGACACCATCCGCCCCAGCTCTATCAGAAATTTCGGGATATCATCAACTGCAACCGCCTTTCCCGCGTCCGCAATGACTTCCTTCCCCTGCCTGGCACATCCGCCGGTAAAAACTGCAAATGCTGGCAGCGGCCCGTTTTCCGACTGCTTTACCGCGCCCCTGAAACCAATTGTACCTGTCTGGTGCGCTGAACAGGACGACGGACAACCGCTGAAATGCACCCTTGGAAGAACACCGTCTGCAAAATTTTCTTTTCGCACGGCATCCAGACATATTTTAAGTACGGCCTGCGAATCCCTGACACCCACCTGGCAGATGGAATTTCCGATACATGCAACAGAAGTTTCAAACACGGTTTTTGCCCCATCCTCTGTCAGTGCAAGAACTGCCTTTGCCTCTTCTTTCGTGCAGTTAATAATATACAGCCCTTCTTCCGGCGTCAGCCTGATTTCCACCTCCGACATGTCCTTAATGGCGGACTGCAGGCTGGCAAATTTCCCCGGTTCAATCACGCCGCCCGGCGGCTGGTAAAATACCGAATAAAGCCCTTCCTGTTTCTGCGCTGTCACGCGCCTGTCAGAAAAGCTTTCCCGTGATCCTTTTTTTTCAACTATATTCGGCTGAATATTTATATCCAGATTCTCCGTTTCCATGACCGCAGAAAGGTTTTTGTTATATTCCCGCATAAAACCTTCCGTTCCAAGTGTTTCCTGTAAAAAACGGCTTCTTGCCCGTCCCCGGTTTTCATAATTGCCATGCTCCACAAAGGTATCCACCATTGCTTTCGCATAATAACAGATTTTTTCCGGTGCGGTATGCTCCGCCACCTTCGCGCCAAGCGCCGGACGGTTCCCTAACCCGCCTGCCGCATAGACATCAAATGTCCTGTCAGGATTTGCCACAAATCCAAGATCCCTGAACGTTGCATGGGTTTCATTCTTAGGCGAACTGCTGAAACATACCTTTAGCTTGCGCGGAAATTTCACGGCTTTAATAAACTGCATTAGATACTCTCCCATTGCCTCCGCATAAGGAAGTACGTCAAAATATTCATCCCTGTCCACGCCGGAAAGCGGGGAAGCCATGACATTGCGCGGGAAATCCCCGCCCCCGCCGCGGGAAATCATACCTGCTTTCCACGCCTGTTCCATCAGGTCGCACAAATCTTCCGCCTCTAAATTGTGAAACTGCACGGACTGGCAGGTGGTCAGCTTAACCATGTCAATATGGTATTTTTCAATTGCCTGAACGATAAAATCCAGACGTTCTTTTGTAATGCGTCCTCCCGCCATACGCAGCCGCAACATATGTTTTTTTCCGCCCCGCTGTGCATAACTGCCGTATCCGCCGGAAAATCCTTTATATTCAGGAACTGTCATTTCCCCGTTATGGAATTTCATTGTTTTTTCCCGGAATTCTGCCAGATCGGGATAAAATTCTTTATAATAATCCATACCTTCGCCCTTCTCCTTTTTAAACATTAGTCTGTTACCGTAAGTCTTTCATAATGGTATTATATATGATTCCCCAAAAAAAATCCATATTTTACACAAAAAGAAACGAAAAGATGTTAAGATAACAGAAGAATAGGATACCGGAGGAAATTATGCTGACATATGACGAAGTTTTAAATTTAAACTATTACAAAAAGACCAGCTACAGCGGCTGGATAAACGGAATGCGCTTTTTAATCAGGCGTGAACAGAACGGTGAATCCGATGCCGTCTTCCATGCATGGGTATGGCCGGGCCCGCTCATTTTTGACCTGACGGAGAATGAAAAAAAGCTGGATTTTACCGCACCCTTTTCCGAAGAAGGAAAGAAGGCGGCCGTGGACTGGATTAATGAACAGTACAGACAGCACGGGGACTTATGGTCACAGGAACGCAAGGTCCTGGAATAAATCCGCTTCCGCCATGTTTTTTCAAAAACTTATTGACATCTCCCTGACGAATCTGTATAGTAAATAGAGCATTCTATGTAATGATTTCTTCAAAGCGTTACATACTGCGGATGTGATGGAATTGGCAGACATGCAAGATTTAGGTTCTTGTGCCTTTGGCGTAGGGGTTCAAGTCCCCTCATCCGCATTAAGACTAACATCCCGTTAGTCTTTTTTTACCTGCGGACTTTTTAAGAAACGGGGGAATTATTTTAGGAGGGGGATTATCATGAATAATAATAAAGATATGACGGCTGGAAATCCAATGAAAATCATTCTGTCATTTTCCATTCCCGTTTTACTCGGAAACATTTTCCAGCAGTTTTATAATATGGTAGATACCATGATTGTCGGGCAGTATCTCGGTGCGGATGCACTTGCTGCCGTCGGCTCGACCGGATGCCTGATGTTTCTGGTCTTAGGCTTTGCGATGGGTATTGCGCAGGGCTTCGGCGTTATGGTTTCACATGCATTCGGGGCAAAGGATGAACGGATGCTGCGCCACTATACTGCGGTTTCTTTAATGCTTACGCTGGCCGTTTCCATCCTGCTAACCATTCCGACCGTAACCACGTCGCGCCGCCTGCTTTTATGGATGCATACACCGGAAAATATTTTAACGCCTGCCAACGATTATATCCGCGTGATTTTTGCCGGATTATTTTTCACCATGGCTTATAATGTTGCTTCCGGAATCCTGCGCGCAATCGGGGACAGCAAAACGCCTCTTTATTTTTTGATTTTTTCCAGTATTTTAAATATTGTACTGGACATATTTTTTATTGTTGTAATCCGGCTCGGCACGGCAGGTGCAGCGTATGCAACCGTAATTTCACAGGGGATTGCCGCCGCACTTTGCTTTATTGTTATGTTTAAAAAACATACCATCCTGCAAATTGGACGTAACGATTTTTATCTGGACGCTGCATCCGTTCTCCGTATGCTTTACATTGGTATTCCGATGGCACTTAATTATTCCATTACCGCAATCGGAACCATGATTTTGCAAAGTGCCGTCAACCGTTTCGGCTCGGATGTAGTTGCCTCCTTTACCGCAGCCTCCAAGGTCAGCAATATCGCCACCCAGACGATGCCGACACTCGGAACAGCCATGGCTACTTTCTGCGGACAGAATCTCGGCGCGGGCAAATACGAAAGGATTTACCGCGGCATGAAGGATGCCTTTCTTTTAAGCTTTGTTTCCGCCGGGCTTTCCGCACTAATCTGCTGTTTTGCCGGTCCGTTTATGATTGGATGGTTTATTCACAACCCGGATGCACAGACCATTAAATACGCCATGCAGTACCTGTACACCATCAGTGTTTTCTTCCTTCCGCTTGTCTGGATTTTTATTTACCGGAACGCGCTGCAGGGACTTGGCACAGGCTTAATTCCAATGATCAGCGGCATTGTCGAGCTGGCCAGCCGCTTTTTCATCATCCTGCTTGCCGCAAAACCATTCGGCTACACCGGTGTCTGCTTCGCAGATCCAGCCGCATGGCTCGCCACAGGCGTATTACTGTTCATTACCTACCTGCTCTGGAAACGCAGGGCAAAAATCCATGAGGGAAACAATACATGCATTAAAAAACCGGAGGCGTAAACCTCCGGTTTTGTTTATTAAATTTCTGTTTGACGGGTGCTTCCTGGTGTGTTATATTATAGAAAAGGGGAACCGGTGAAGCGGCTCTGCCCCTTTTATGATTTAACAAAAAATCTCTTAAATGAGACTGCCGTCACTAGTTGGAGTAGTGGCGGCTATTTCTTTTTACCCTTGAAAATCCGGTAACAAAGACCGACAAGGGAGACAATGAGTATACAAAACTGGAACAAATCCGGGTATGTAACGTACATTGCATCACCCTCCTTTCTTTCGTCCGGAGGGGATTGCCCCTCCCTGGAATGGAGGGGTAAAGCCGCCAGGGCTTTCCGGTTCCTGAATAAATTATAGCAATTACCGAATTCTGAATCAATACAGGCATTAAAAAACCAGTGAAAAAATCACTGGTTTTTGTCTATTAAAAAATATAAAAATCTGCTTTAATAAATTTCGAATGAGACACGGGGGATT
>CAYNOE010000028.1:14529-19358 GCA_964398745.1 uncultured Lachnobacterium sp. | reverse complement strand
GGATTCCTGCAGGATTATGGATGAACCGGATGTGGCAGCACTGATGAAAGCGGTAAAAAATAAAACGGAAACCGACAATATCAGAAAAGCGCATATAAAAGATGCGGTCGCCGTGTGCCGTTTTATGTACTGGCTTAAAAAGAACGCCGGAAAGCTTCCGATGACGGAACTTTCTGTTTCGGATTACCTGGAAAGCCTTAGAAAAGAGCAGGACGGTTATCTTGGCAAAAGCTTTGAAACCATAAGCGCTTATGGGGAACACGGGGCAATCGTCCATTACGCACCGGTTCCGGAAACAGACACTGCTTTAAAGCTGGAAGGCTTTCTGCTTGTGGATTCAGGGGGGCATTATCTGGAAGGCACAACGGATATTACAAGGACGTTTGTCCTCGGAGCCTTAACAGATGAAATGAAAGCGGATTATACGCTTGTCTGCCGTGCAAATTTAAATCTTGCCGCCATGCGGTTTTTATATGGCTGCACCGGAAGTAACCTTGATATCGCAGCAAGGGCACCGTTCTGGGAAGCAGGCATGGATTTTAAGCATGGAACCGGACACGGCGTGGGATACCTTCTGAGTGTCCATGAAGGACCGAATGCATTCCGGTGGAAGGGCAGGGCGGATGGCAGGAAGGAAGCGGTTCTGGAAGAGGGAATGGTTACAACAGACGAACCAGGAATCTATAAAGAAAACTTGTATGGCATCCGTCTGGAAAACGAACTGTTATGCCAAAAAGGAGAAAAAAATTCCAGCGGGCAGTTTATGTATTTTGAAAACCTGACGTATGTGCCGTTTGACCTTTGCGCCGTTTTGCCAGAACAGATGACAGGGACGGAGCGGATGCGGTTAAATGATTACCATGCAAAGGTTTATGAAGTTATATCTCCTTACCTGGACGGGGAGGAACTGGCATGGTTAAAAGAGGCAACACGCGCGGTATAAGCGGGTGTGGAAAAGAGGAGTAAAATGAGTAAAAAGCTGGTGCTTATTGATGGTCACAGCATTTTAAACCGGGCATTTTTCGGACTGCCGGATTTGACAAATTCACAGGGGATACACACGAATGCGGTTTATGGCTTTTTGAATATTCTGTTCAAAATCCTGGAGGAGGAACAGCCTGATTACCTGACA
This sequence comes from uncultured Lachnobacterium sp., assembly GCA_964398745.1. Taxonomy (GTDB): domain Bacteria; phylum Bacillota; class Clostridia; order Lachnospirales; family Lachnospiraceae; genus Roseburia. The sequence continues at coordinate 18,226 of CAYNOE010000028.1, read as the reverse complement.
GTCGCATTTGACGTACATGCCCCGACTTTCCGCCACCGGATGTATGAGGCATACAAGGGTACCAGGGGACCGATGGATGATGCGCTGCGCCAGCAGGTTCCCCTTATGAAGGAAATGTTAAAGGCAATGGGCGTATGCATTGTGGAAAAAGAAGGCTACGAGGCGGATGATATTCTGGGAACGCTTGCATTTATGGGTGAGAAGGAAGGAATGGAGGTTTCGGTCGTATCCGGGGACCGCGACCTTTTGCAGCTTGCCACAGACCACATTAAAATCCGGATTCCAAAGACCAAAAAAACCGGTACGGAAATCGAGGACTACCTTGCAGCGGATGTAAAGGAACGTTATCAGGTAACACCGGTGGAATTTATTGATGTGAAGGCGCTAATGGGGGATACGGCGGATAATATCCCGGGCGTTCCGGGCATTGGTGAAAAAACCGCAACGGCGCTGATTGCAGAGTACGGAAGCATTGAGGAGGTACATGCCCATGCAGATATTGTAAAACCGCCCCGTGCTTCCAAAAATATCGTGGAGTACTGGGAGCAGGCCGTGATGAGCAAAAAGCTTGCCACAATTGTTACGGACGTTGCGCTTGAATATGACTTTTCCGCGGCTGCAATGGAGTCGGCAGCGGACCTGTATACAAAAGAGGCTTATCTTCTCTGCAAACGTCTGGAGTTTAAAAATTTCCTTTCGCGGTTTGAGGTGGATGTGCCAAAAACCCGTGCAGAAGATTTTTTTAAACTGGTTCATTCAAAAAAAGAAGCGGATGAAATCTGGAAAAAGGCCCAGAAAAAAGAGCTGGCATTTTTTCTGGTTGGGGATGCTGCGATGGCTGTTACGTTTTCAGATGAGGACAGTTATCTGTTTGTTGTAAACAACGAGATTACATTTGAATATTTAAGAACCGCGTTACTGGCTTTAAACTGCCCTGTGCTTATAACGGCGGATTTAAAGCAGGAGTTAAAATTTTTGCAGATTCAGGCGGATGCAGACTGGGAGACTTACCAGAAAACCAGGGCGCTTTTTTTTGACCGGACGATTGCGGCATATCTGTTAAATCCGATAAAAAATGATTATCCTTATGACGATGTGGCGAGGGATTATCTTGGGATTACGCTTCCTTCAAAGGAAAGCCTGCTTGGAAAAAAGACCGTGGAAGAACTGCTGCAGGCTGACGAAGAAACCGTAATGCGTTATGCCTGCCATGAAGCATGGGTTTCTTTTAAAACATATCCGGTTTTAACGGAAGCATTAAACGCACATGGCATGAACACCCTGATGGAAGAAATCGAAATGCCGCTCGTTTTTGTACTTTCCGATATGGAACAGGAAGGAATCTGTATGGATGCGGATTCCTTAAAAGAATACGGGGAAAAACTTTCAGTTTCCATTGCAGAAACCGAGCAGAAAATATATAAGGCAGCCGGAGAGAAATTTAATATCAACTCCCCGAAGCAGCTGGGAAAGGTTTTGTTTGAAGATTTAAAGCTTCCCAATGCCAAAAAGACAAAAACCGGATATTCCACGGCGGCGGATGTACTGGAAAAGCTGGCGCCGGATTATCCTGTCGTTTCCGATATTTTAGAGTACCGGAAGTTAAGCAAGTTAAAATCAACTTATGCGGACGGGCTGGCAGGCTGTGTGGATGAAACGGGAAAAATCCATACGACATTCCAGCAGACGGTGACAGCCACCGGAAGGTTAAGCAGCACTGAGCCGAACCTGCAGAACATTCCAATCCGGATGGAACTTGGAAAGCTGATTCGTAAAGTGTTCCATCCTAAAAAGGGAAATCTGTTTGTGGATTCCGATTATTCACAGATTGAACTGCGGCTGCTTGCACATATGTCGGCTGACGAAAAGCTGGTGCAGGCGTTTGCAAACAATGAGGATATCCATAAAAGTACTGCGGCGTCTGTATTTCATGTGCCGTTTGACGAAGTAACGGATTTACAGCGCAGAAACGCCAAGGCAGTAAATTTTGGAATTGTTTACGGCATCAGCGCATTTGGCTTAAGCCAGGATTTGAACATCAGTACCAAAGAGGCGCAGGAATTTATTGACAGTTATTTTGAAACTTATCCAAAGATAAAGGAATTTTTAGACCGCACGGTTTCCGGTGCAAAGGAAAAGGGATATACCCGCACCCTTTTTGGCAGGATCCGTCCGGTGCCGGAATTATCTTCCAGTAACTTCATGCAGCGGCAGTTCGGGGAACGTGTGGCGATGAACGCCCCGATCCAGGGGACGGCGGCGGACATTATAAAGATTGCAATGATTAAGGTGCATGACAGGCTGTTTCACGAAGGCTATAAGTCGCGGCTGATTTTGCAGGTGCATGATGAGCTTCTGATTGAAGCGGCAGAAGAAGAAAAGGATAAAGTCATCACCCTTCTGGTGGAAGAGATGGGAACGGCAGCGGATTTGTCTGTTTCGCTTGCAGTTGGAACCGAGTTTGGATATGATTGGTATGAGGCACATTGATTATGAAATTTATTGGAATCACAGGGGGCGTCGGGGCAGGCAAGACAGAAATCCTCAAGTTTCTGGCAGAGAAAGAACGCACGCGGGTTCTGGTTGCAGATGAAATTGCACATGAACTGATGGAACCGCAGACGGACTGTTTCCGGGAAATAAAGGAACATTTTCTGGATGAGGATATATATAGTGATGACGGGCGTTTTGACAGGGAGAAGCTTGCTGCAGTCGTTTTTGCAGATGATGAAAAACGAAATACTCTGAATGCAATTGTCCATCCGGCGGTACGAAAATATGTGCTTGCTGAGGCAGACAGGGAACGAAAAACAGGGAATCTGGATTTTCTGGTTCTGGAAGCCGCGCTTCTCATAGAAGAAAAGTATGATGAAATTTGTGATGAACTCTGGTATATTTATACTGATGAAGAAACCAGAAGAAAGCGTCTGAAAGCTGCAAGGGGATATTCAGACGAAAAGATTGACGGGATTTTTAAAAGCCAGCTTCGCAAAGAAGAATATGAAAGCCACTGTAAAGTCATAATTGACAATAACGGAAGGCTGGATGATACCCTTGCGCAGATTGACGAAGCCCTGAGGAGAAAGCAGATGAATAACAATGTATTTGGACTTGACATAGGAACCCGGAATGTGGTTGGAACCGTGGGATACCGTACAGAGGATGAAGAATTTGTGGTTGTGGCACAGTATGTAAAGCAGCATGAGACACGGGCAATGCTTGACGGACAGATTCATGATATCGGGCGTGTGGCGCGCACCATCAGCGCGGTTAAAGGGGAACTGGAAGCACAGACAGGGGAACCTTTGACCGAGGTCTGTATTGCGGCGGCAGGACGTGTGTTAAAAACCGTTACCACCCATGTGGAATATGAATATGCAGAAGATTCCATGACAACCGGCGAGGATATCCATACCTTAAACCTGCTGGGAATCGAAAGCGCGCAGAAAATCCTGCAGGAAAAGGATGAAAGCGGATATAAGTTTTACTGTGTCGGATATTCCGTTATGAAATATTATTTAAATGACGATCCGTTTATCAGTATTGAGGGACATAAAGCGCGCAAAATAGGAGAGGACATTATTGTTACATTCCTGCCGGAGGATGTTGTGGACGGGCTGTATACGGCGGTTGGACAGGCCGGGCTTTCGGTTGCCAATATGACGCTTGAGCCAATTGCGGCAATCAATGTGGCAAT
>CAYNOE010000028.1:0-14519 GCA_964398745.1 uncultured Lachnobacterium sp. | reverse complement strand
GGATGTGGGAGCGGGAACCTCGGATATTTCGATCACAAAGGACGGAAGCATCATAGCCTATGGCATGATTCCGTATGCAGGGGATGAGCTGACGGAGCTGATTGTCCAGCATTATCTGGTGGACTTTAAGACCGCGGAGGATATAAAGCTTTCCTCGTCAGAGGAAAGGGATGTGGAATATACGGATATTATGGGAATTTCCCATACGGTTCCGGCGGCGGAAATATGGGAACTGCTTGCGGCTACTGTAGACAGGATTACCACAGAGGTGGCAGCCAAGATTAAGGAGTTAAACGGTGGTAATACGGTCAGTGCATGTTTCGTTGTCGGCGGCGGCGGAAAAATTCACGGTTATACTGAGAAGCTTGCAGAGCGCCTGGATATTGTGCCGGAACGTGTTGCACTGCGCGGCGAGGAAGTACTGCAGGAGGTTATATTTAAGCAGGAGGATATTAAAAAAGACCCTCTTCTCGTAACGCCGATTGGAATCTGCCTGAATTATTATGAACAGAAAAATAACTTTATCATGGTACGGTTTAACGGGGAACGCTTAAAGCTGTATGACAATAACCGGCTGACCATTGTGGATGCTGCACTTCAGGCGGGCTTTCCGAATGACCAGCTGTTTCCGAAACGCGGCGTGCCGATTAATTTTACGGTCAACGGTGCGACAAGGATTGCAAGGGGCGAGGCCGGGGAAGCTGCTATTGTTACGATGAACGGGGAACCTGCAAGCATCAGTACCCCGCTTACGCCGAACTGTGAAATTACAATCCAGCCGTCCACGGCAGGGGATGACGCCGTTTATACGGTCGGGCAGCTTGAGGAATACCGTTCCTCCACAATTGCCTTTATTATCAATGGGAAAAAGGTGTCCTGTCCAAAATTTGTCGAGGTCAACGGAAGCCTTGAGCCGGAAACCTACCAGATTAAAGAGGGCGATGTGATTGAAACCAGAAATTATTATACGGTAGAGCAGATTGCAAGGTTTATGGACGTCGAGGTGCTTTCGGATTACCAGATTCTCGTAAATAACAAGGAGGCGGATTTAAACACCCTTGTATATGAAAATTTCACGATTGACTGGACTGCCGATGGTTACAGGGTTGCACATGATGACGAAAATCGGTATAATGCTACAGAGGAGACTTTGCCGGAACAGGAATCAGAAACAGAACCTGAATCCGGATCCGAACCCGAAACAGGCTCTGAATCCGAAGCAGAAAACGAACCGGAAACCGGACTAAAACCAGAGTCGGAACCGGAACCGGCAGCAGAGACAGAGATAGAACCAGCAGCAGAACCAGAGGCAGAGGTGGAACCGGCAGCAGAACCAGAGCCTGAGCCGGAACCAGAGGCGGAACCAGAACCAGAGCCGGTTGCAAAAGCGGAAACCAGGCGTGAGGTTGTAAGACAGCCGTTGCATGAAGAATCCGGGAGTGTACCAGTGGAACCGGTACTTCCGTTCTGCCATGTTGTTGTAAACGGGGAAACTGTGGAACTGACTGGAAAGAAAGAATATATTTTTGTTGATATTTTTGACGTTATTTCTTTTGATTTGACGGCAGGAAGAGGACGGGCAATTATTACCAAAGTGAACGGGCTGGATGCGAACTATTCGCAGAAGCTTTATAACGGGGATAAGATTGAAATTTACTGGGAAGAGATTTAAATTATGTTGGAATTATGCAGTATTGCAAGCGGAAGCAGCGGGAACTGTATCTGTGTCGGTTCGGATGAATGCCATATTCTGATTGACGCGGGAATCAGCGGAAAAAAAATTGAACAGGGTTTAAATGCGATTGATTTAAGCAGTAAGGAGCTGCACGGGATTTTTATTACCCATGAGCATATTGACCATATCGCAGGCCTTGGGGTAATGGCAAGGCGTTATGCCCTGCCGGTGTATGCAACGCCAAAAACGATTTCCGCAATCTTAAACACCGCCTCGGTGGGAAAAATTGATCCGGAACTTTTTCATGAAATTGATGCGGGATCGGATTTTACGGTCGGGGACCTGACCGTTACCCCGTTTTCGATTTCCCATGATGCGGCGGATCCCGTGGCATACAGAATCAAAAACAGGAATCATTCCTGTGCGGTTGTAACGGATCTTGGAACCTATGACGATGCAATCGTAAATGAACTGCAGGGACTGGATCTTTTGCTTCTGGAAGCAAACCATGATATACATATGCTGGAGACCGGAGTGTATCCATATCCGCTCAAGAGGCGGATTCTTGGGGATAAAGGGCATTTATCCAATGAAAGGAGCGGGCAGCTTCTGGGCGAGCTTTTGCATGATAAGTTTACGGCGGTTATGCTGGGGCATTTAAGCAAAGAAAACAATTATGAAGAACTGGCATACGAAGCGGTGCGTCTGGAGATTACAATGGGTGATAATCCGTATAAAGCGGGTGATTTCCCAATTTATGTGGCAAAGCGTGATGCTGTTTCGCCGGTACTTAAGGCAGTATAAGGAGAGTGTGAAAAATGGAAAAATCAGCAGACAGAACAATTATTACCGTGGTTGGAAGGGATACGGTCGGTATTATCGCAAAGGTTTGTACCTATCTTTCCGAAAATGGAATTAACGTACTGGATATTTCCCAGACCATTGTGTCCGGATTTTTTAATATGATGATGATTGTGGATATGGGCGGTGCAAAAAAATCCTTTTCGGTAATCTCCGGGGAAATGGACAGGCTCGGGGAAGAAATCGGTGTTTCGGTCAAGTGCCAGAGGGAAGAAATTTTTGAGAAAATGCATCGTATTTGAAAAAGGGGTAAAGATTGAAAAATAATAATGGTGAAAGAAAGGAAAAAGGTTGCAGGTGATTTTTCAATCTTTATTTGTGCCGCAGGAAAGCGCGTCACAAATGCACCACGCCTGCGGCATGGTACAATACATGATTAACATCGGTGAAGTAATTGAAACGAATGAAATGATTGAGAAAGAGAATCTGGACGTAAGGACAATCACGCTTGGAATCAGCCTTCTTGACTGTATGGATTCGGATTTAAACCGTCTGAACCAGAAGATTTATGATAAAATTACAAAAACAGCGGAACATCTGGTAGAAACCGGAAACAGTATTGAAAATAATTACTGTATTCCGATTGTCAATAAACGTATTTCCATTACACCGGCGGCACTGGTGGGAGCCGCGGCATGTAAAAATCCGGAAGATTTTGTCCGGATTGCCGAAACGCTTGATAAGGCAGCAAAGCAGGTCGGCGTAAACTTTATAGGCGGGTATTCCGCACTTGTATCAAAGGGGATGACAACGGCGGACGAATACTTAATCCGTTCCATTCCCGAAGCGCTTGCAGTTACCGACTTTGTATGCAGCTCGGTTAGTGTCGGTTCGACAAAAACCGGAATCAACATGGATGCGGTGCGCCTGATGGGGGAGATCATCAAAGAAACTGCGGAAAAGACAAAAGAAAAGGATTCCATCGGCTGCGCGAAGCTTGTGGTATTCTGCAATGCACCGGACGATAATCCGTTTATGGCAGGCGCATTCCACGGGGTGACAGAAGCGGATGCTGTGATCAATGTAGGCGTCAGCGGTCCTGGTGTGGTCAAAACGGCACTTGAAAAAGTGCGCGGGGAAAGCTTCGAGGTACTTTGTGAAACAATTAAAAAGACCGCATTTAAGGTTACGAGGGTCGGGCAGCTTGTCGCAAAGGAGGCGTCAAAAAAACTGGGGATTCCGTTCGGGATTATCGACCTTTCTCTGGCACCGACGCCTGCGGTTGGTGACAGTGTTGCGGATATTTTATGTGAAATCGGACTGGAGAAAGCCGGTGCGCCGGGAACCACGGCAGCGCTTGCACTGTTAAACGACCAGGTAAAGAAAGGAGGAATTATGGCGTCTTCCTATGTGGGAGGATTAAGCGGGGCATTTATTCCGGTCAGTGAAGACCAGGGGATGATTGACGCCGCGGAGGCGGGTGCGCTGACACTGGAGAAGCTTGAGGCCATGACCTGCGTATGTTCCGTGGGACTTGATATGATTGCCATTCCGGGAGATACAAAAGCGGAAACAATTGCCGGGATTATTGCTGATGAAATGGCAATCGGAATGGTCAACCAGAAGACGACGGCAGTGCGGCTGATTCCTGTGGCGGGCAAAGGAGTCGGGGAAACCGTTGAGTTTGGCGGATTGCTTGGGCATGCGCCTGTCATGCGGGTGAACCCGTTTTCCTGTGAGGCATTTGTAAACCGGAAAGGCAGGATTCCGGCTCCGGTTCATTCATTCAAAAATTAACAGGGATAGGAGAATGTTATGGAAAATGTAGAAGAGAGATTATACGATTTTAATGACGTGACAAAAAAAGGAATCGCCCTTGCCATGCATGCCATTAACGGAGCATTGAATGAAGAGACTGTGGAGAGAAAGTATTCTACAGAGCCGGGGGAAGGGGATAAAGAGACGGAAACCGGGAAAAAGATTTCCGATATCCAGCTTGCTTTTGATGCCGGAAAATGCCTGACAGGACCGCAGTACCGGCTTAGGATTCCGGATGTTTTTATGGTGGAGCAGGATACCGAAAATGGTTTTATAATCTATTTAAAACCGGCGGCGGATGAAACGGAAAAATATTCCATTATAATCTGTCCTTGTGAGGAGATTCCTGCGCAGATGTCATTTGATTATCATATACCGGAGATTTACACTGCAAGCTGTGAGGCAATTTACTGGGCGGTGTTAAAACGTGCCTTAAAGCCGGTAATCGGGCATTCCGGATACTGCCCGTTTGTTATGGAACATGCCTATGGAGGATGCTGCTACGGGCTTTCCGAGGATATTGATTTATCGGAAGATTATTATGTTGCATTTTATAACGGAACGGTTTACCAGATGTTCCATCTGGTTATGGACGGGATTGCCGGGGACAAAGAGGAAAAGATAAAATTCGTGGAGCGGTTTTTTTCAGGATTTATTCCTGAGGAAGAGGTGGTTACCTTTCCGCTGCTTTCGGACGACCAGTTTGCAGCCAGGATTATTACTGTGGAGGATGTGGAAAACTGGCTCGGCGAAATCCGAAAACGGACGGAAGAAATCAATGACCTTCTGCATATCCAGTGTACGTTTGAGGAAAAGGCAAGAATTCCTTATGAGAGACATACAGGAAAGTTGTCTGAGGAAGCGGTAAAAGCCCGGTTTGTATCCTATGTCCGCCTGCATGAGGACAAAAATGACGAATTCCTGCTGGAAATGGCGGATTACTTCGATAAAGTAAAAAGCCTTGCACAGGATGAGGATGTCATGTTTTACCTGTACACAAGGATACAGGATTTGCTGCTGGAGCAAAACGGTACTTCCGTCATCTTAAATGATGAGGAAATCCGGGAGGAATCCAAAGTGCTTAAGGATGTGACAGACCGGATTTTCAGCGGTGACATAAAAGCAAAATTTGACGAGCGTTTGCGCGTGGAACGCGAGAAGAAAGAAAAAGAAGAAAGAGAAAGAAGGGAAGCCGAGCGCAAGGCACGTCTGGAAGTGGAAATGGCAAAATGGAGAACCGAAATTGAAGCCATCAAAAAACAAAGGGATGATGCAAGGCTTGAAACGTTCAGGAAGATTGACACAGACGAAAAACTGGCGCACGACAAGGTACACCAGAACAAACAGCCGCAGATTAAGCCTCTGATGGAAGAAAAAGATAATATCTGGGCCGAAATTGAAGAAAAGAAAATCCAGCTTGCCGGTCTTGGTGCACTCGACCGGGGAAAGAAAAAGGAAATTACACAGGGAATTGAGGCTCTTGAAAAGCGGCTTTTAGATGTAAACGCAAAAATTTTTGATATTGAGGCAAAGGCTGAGGCGGAGAACCAGGAAATCCGTAACAAAGCGTTCCATGACAGGGAAAATCTTGAAGAGATCCTCGCACAGAAATTCCCTTATCCGGAAAGCCCGGAAGTGATTGAAGAAAGAAGACTGGCTGAAGAAGCAGGCCGGTAGCAGAGTGGATGATATTATGCAGGAGAGAAAGATCATTGCTGTTGTTACAGCAAATATTGAAGATATATACCAGCAGCGTATCCTTGAAGGCGTGACTTCACAGTGCGCAAAATATGGCTATCATGTCATGGTGATTTCAACCCTGGTATATATTAACCATTATGACAAAAGGTATCTTGCTGCAGAGAAAAAAATTTATGATGTTCTTAATTTTGAAAAAGTGGATGGCATCATAATGGTTTCCATTACATTAAGCGATAATGGTACAACAGATATTTTCCCGTTATTACTGGAACGGTTTGAGAGGGAATGCAATAAAAAAGTTGTATCGCTGGATTTGGATTTTGGAAATTATGAAACAGTATATACAGATGACCACCAGGCTTTTTACGAAATTTCGGCGCATATATTTGAGAAGCATCAGTGTAAAAAAGTTTATTTCTTAACAGGAATAAAGGGACACCGTGTAGCCACCGAACGCCTGGGAGGCTTCCTTGATTATCTGAAAGACCATGGGATGGATACAGATGAATTCCCGGTGTTTTACGGGGATTTCTGGTATGGATCCGGGGAACAGCTTGCAGATGATATCCATGAGGGAAGACTGGAACTTCCGGATGCAGTCATTTGCGGAAGCGACCATATGGCGATAGGTCTCGTCAACAGGTTGAAGGAGTATGGAATCAGTGTGCCGGAGCAGGTAATTGTGACCGGCTATGATGCTACCCAGGAAGCAACCATTAACGATGTTTCTATAGCAACTTATGAACCAAAAATCCGTGAGGCTGCAGCAGAAGCTGTCAACCGGATTCATGCGGTCATTGAACCGGAAAAACCGCTGATGGAAACTGACAGTTTTTTTGAGACGGGTTTTATTTCTGCGGACAGCTGTGGCTGCCCTGCGGATGTGCGTTACATGAAGCAGAAGCTGAAAAATTCTTTGTTTAATGTACAGCAGAACCAGCTCCATATTGAGGAAGACTGGGAGAGGCCTTTTGATATCAGTAAACTCCTGGATAGTTATATGAATGAGCAGATTATTAATACAGGGTCTTACAAGGAATGTCTGAGGCTGATACATAAATTTGCCACTATGATCCGGCCGTTTGAGGAGTTTTATTTGTGCCTGCGCGATGACTGGCTGGAAATCAAAACAGAGGCGAAGGCGGATCTTCCAAAAATAATGCAGGTTGTGCTGCATGTGCATGGCTCACCTTATGCAGAAGACTCATGGAATGAAGAGGATGCCTTAAGCGGCAGAAAGTTTGCATGGGATGAGATGTTTCCATATTTTAACGAGACAAAGGAAGCAAAGGTTTTTTATTTTACGCCGGTACATTTTGATGATGAATTATTAGGATATGCAGTTCTGCAGTGTGATTTAAAACAGAAGCACAAGCCGGATTATGTTTTCCGGAACTGGATTAGGAATGTTAATAATTCGCTGGCAATGACACGGATCCGGGAGCAGCTGTTAAATTTATCCATCCGTGATATGGCAACGGGTCTGTATAACCGAAGGGGAATGTACCAGTTTCTCAATGAAAGAAAGTCCCAGTACGGAGTTACGCAGATTCTGGTTGTAATGGCGGATATGGATGGCCTTAAGTATATAAACGATAATTTTGGGCATAATGAAGGCGATTATGGGCTGGCCGTAATTGCAGAAACCATCAGGCAGGGTTTGGGTTATAATGAAGTTGCGGTCAGAAATGGCGGGGATGAATTTCTGCTTGTGGGAATCGGAAAATACCAGGCCGGGCAGGTTGATAAAAAACTTACAAAGATTGAACAGGAATTAAAGAGCAGAAATACAGGCGAAAAGCCATATGAGATTTCGGCAAGTCTGGGTTACTGCATTGCAGACTGGAATCAGGATACGAATGTTGAGACATTAATCAGTCTGGCTGATGAGCGGATGTATGAACAGAAAAAGATTCATAAAAAACAACGAGTAGTGTAATTATTTTTGACATTATAAAAAGGAGGAAATTTGCATGGAAAAACTTGCACTGGAAGAGGAATTGAGTAAAACCACCTATCCGGGAAGGGGGATTATCATCGGACGTTCCCGGGACGGGAAAAAGGCAGTGTGTGCCTATTTTATCATGGGCAGAAGTGCAAACAGCAGAAACCGTGTTTTTGTTGAGGACGGGGAGGGAATCCGTACACAGGCATTTGATGAATCAAAGCTGGAAGATCCGAGCCTGATCATCTATGCACCGGTGCGCGTGCTTGGCAACAAGACAATTGTGACAAACGGGGACCAGACGGATACGATATATGAATTAATGGATAAACAGCAGACTTTTGAACAGGCTTTGCGTACAAGGGAGTTTGAGCCGGATGCCCCGAATTATACACCGCGTATTTCGGGAATTATTCATTTGGAAGGCGGCGGATTTAATTACGCAATGTCCATTTTAAAAAGCGACAATGGGAATCCTGATTCCTGCAGCCGGTTTACGTTTGCCTATTCAAATCCTGCAGCAGGAGAGGGACGTTTTATCCATACTTATACGGGGGATGGAAATCCGCTTTCAAGCTTTGAGGGAGAGCCGGTACGGATTGGGATTGAGGGTGACATTGAAACCTTTTCCGGCAGGGTATGGGAGAATTTAAATGAAGACAATAAGGTTTCGCTTTTTGTGCGGTTTATTGATATTGAAACCGGAAAATACGAAAGCAGAATCATTAATAAGAACAGATAGATAAATAGAAAGAGGTATTATAATTATGCAGGAATATGAACTCAAATATGGATGTAACCCGAACCAGAAGCCTTCCAGAATTTATATGAAAAACGGGGAGCTTCCGATTCAGATACTGGGCGGCAGGGCAGGATATATTAATTTGCTGGATGCGTTAAACGGCTGGCAGCTTGTGAGCGAACTGAAAAAAGCGACAGGCCTTGCGGCAGCCGCTTCCTTTAAGCATGTATCGCCTGCAGGTGCGGCAGTAGGGCTTCCCCTTTCCGATGTGGAAAAGAAAATCTACTGGGTGGATGACATGGATATCGAGTTTACGCCGCTTGCCAATGCATACATAAGGGCGAGGGGGGCGGACCGGATGTCCTCATTCGGGGATTTTATTTCTCTTTCGGATGTTTGTGATGCATCCACGGCGATGGTGATTAAGCGCGAGGTATCCGACGGTGTGATTGCGCCGGGCTACACAAACGAGGCACTGGAACTGTTAAAACAGAAAAAGAAGGGGAATTACTGCATCATACAAATTGATTCGGATTATGTTCCGGCTCCGGTGGAGAGCAAGGATGTTTTTGGAATTACATTTGAGCAGGGAAGAAATGAGTTAAATATTGACGATAAGTTTTTTGACAATATCGTAACTGACAATAAAGAACTGACGAAGCAGGCAAAGATGGATCTTGCGATTTCCATGATTACCTTAAAATACACGCAGTCCAATTCAGTCTGCTATGTAAAAAACGGACAGGCAATTGGAATCGGCGCAGGACAGCAGTCCAGAATCCACTGTACCCGTCTTGCCGGAAACAAGGCGGATAACTGGTGGCTGCGCCAGGCTCCTAAGGTATTAAAGCTTCCGTTTGTGGACGGGATTAAGCGTGCCGACCGCGACAACGCAATCGACCTTTATATCGGGGAGGATTATATGGATGTCCTTGCAGACGGACAGTGGCAGAATATATTTAAGACAAAGCCGGATGTTTTCACGCGCGAGGAAAAACGCGCATGGCTTGCCTTAAATTCAGACGTGGCGCTTGGTTCGGATGCATTTTTCCCGTTCGGGGACAATATTGAGCGCGCACACAGAAGCGGCGTCTGCTATGTTGCAGAGCCGGGCGGTTCCGTGCGTGATGACAATGTGATTGAAACCTGCAACAAATACAACATGGTGATGAGCTTTACCGGAATCAGGCTGTTTCATCATTAGTCATATGCCTGCGAAGCAGGGGTATGACATTACATTTCTTGCCAGTGAGCTGTGTTTTACACCTTGCTGGCAGAGAAAATATTAAAAATTAAGTAACTATTCAGAACCCCCTGGAATACGATAAGCAGAATCGTCATGCCTGCATGTAAGAGTCTGTTTATCGTATTCCAGGGTGGCTCGAATAGAGCTACCGCCCCATATATGAGCAAAATTAGTTATGAAGTAACGGGAAAGCACGACTGGTCGTGCGGTTTTGCGAATATATGAGGCGGGGTTCTGAATAGTTACAAAATTAATATAACAGTCTCCTGACACTGAATCAGTTAAGATAAGGTGGAAGGTATGGCATGAAATAAGAGTTTATTTGCTGTACCTTAAGGGGTACAGCACTTTTTTTGCTATAAATATAAAGGAAGGGGATTACTGTTTAATCATGGATACAAGAATTGCATTAATCGGAATTATCGTGGAAAAGGAAGAAGCCGCAGAGCATTTAAACCGTATTCTCCATGAATACCGGGAATGTATTGTCGGGAGGATGGGAATTCCGTACCGGAAAAAGAAAGTAAATATTATCAGTGTGGCGGTAGATGCCACGCAGGATAAAATTAACGCGATGTCCGGGAAAATCGGGCGGCTGGACGGAGTTAGCGCAAAAACAGTATATTCAAATGTGACAACTGCCTATGAATGAAGTAAAAGAATGGATTGATGAAATCAGGCAAAAACGGGATATCAGCATTAAAACGCTGTATTTTCTGTTATCAACAGAGGATGAAGAGGTAATTACGTATTTGAGGGACAGCGCCCGTAAAGCGGCAGATGAAATATACGGAAAAAAGATTTTTATCCGGGGACTGGTTGAATTTACAAATTACTGCAAAAATGACTGCAGATACTGCGGAATCCGCCGCAGCAATAAAAATGCAGACAGGTACCGCCTGACGGAAGAAGAAATTTTATCCTGCTGTGAGAGCGGGTATGAACTGGGCTTTCGTACTTTTGTATTACAGGGCGGGGAGGATTTGTATTTTACGGATGAAAAAATCTGCACGCTTGTAAAAAAAATCAAAGACAGATATCCGGGCTGTGCGCTGACACTTTCTATCGGGGAAAAAAGCAGGGAAAGCTATAAAGCATATTTTGATGCAGGCGCAGACCGTTACCTGCTCCGGCATGAAACCGCGGACGAAGAACATTACCGTTTTCTGCATCCGCCGGAAATGTCTTTTGAAAACCGTATCCGCTGCCTTAAGGATTTAAAAGAAACCGGTTACCAGACCGGCTGCGGGTTTATGGTTGGTTCCCCGGGACAGACAGTAGAAACGATCTACAGGGATTTGCAGTTTATCAGACAATTAAAACCGCATATGGTTGGAATCGGTCCGTTTATTCCGCAGAAGGATACACCGTTTGGTATGGAACCTGCGGGCACCCTGGAAATGACACTGCGGCTGTTATCCATTATAAGGCTGATTCATCCGCATGTGCTTCTGCCGGCAACAACCGCGCTTGGAACCATCCACCCCAAAGGACGCGAGCTTGGAATCCTTGCAGGTGCAAACGTCGTAATGCCAAACCTTTCACCGGTTTCGGTACGAAAAAAATATGCGCTTTATGATAATAAAATCTGTACCGGGGACGAGGCTGCAGAGTGTATACAGTGCCTGGCAGCGCGGATAGAGAGCACAGGGTACCATCTTGTTACGGACCGCGGGGATTACTGCAATGCCCTGTAAGGGTACTGTTTGTGCAAACCACTGCCGGGAAGCGGAATTTTCATGTGGTTTGCCCAATTATAGAAAACAGGAGGAAAATTAAATGTACGATGTAAAATCATTAAAAGCGGAGGAATTTATCTCTGATGAAGAAATCAACGAAACACTTGCATATGCTGATGCAAATAAGGACAATATGGAACTGGTTGATTCCCTGATTGCAAAAGCAAAGGAGCGGAAAGGCTTAACACACAGGGAGGCGTCCGTGCTTCTGGCGTGTGAAAACGAAGAAAGAATAAATGAAATCTTCGACCTTGCGCAGCAGATCAAAAAAGATTATTACGGAAACAGAATCGTCATGTTTGCCCCGCTTTATCTGTCCAATTACTGTGTCAACGGCTGTGTGTACTGCCCGTACCATTTGAAAAACAAACATATTGCCAGAAAGAAACTGACGCAGGAAGAGATTGTAAAAGAAGTAACTGCCCTGCAGGACATGGGACATAAAAGACTTGCGATTGAGGCGGGCGAGGATCCGGTCAATAACCCGATTGAATATATTCTGGAATGCATTCATACTATTTACAGCATTAAACACAAAAACGGGGCAATCCGCCGGGTGAATGTAAATATTGCGGCAACAACAGTGGAGAATTACCGGAAACTAAAAGATGCTGGAATCGGAACCTACATTCTTTTCCAGGAAACCTATCATAAAGAAAGCTATGAAAAACTGCATCCGACCGGACCGAAGCATAACTATGCCTACCACACTGAAGCCATGGACCGTGCCATGGAAGGGGGGATTGATGATGTGGGGCTTGGCGTGTTGTTCGGGCTGGAAATGTACCGTTATGAATTTGCCGGGCTTCTGATGCACGCGGAGCATCTGGAAGCCGTGCACGGAGTCGGACCGCATACGATCAGCGTGCCGCGTGTCAAGAAGGCGGATGATATCGATCCGGATGTGTTTGACAATGGAATAAGTGATGATATTTTTGCAAAAATCTGTGCTTTAATCCGTATTTCCGTGCCGTATACAGGAATGATTATTTCCACGCGCGAAAGCCAGGCAGTCCGTGAAAGAGTGCTGCCGCTTGGTATTTCCCAGATAAGCGGCGCATCGAAGACAAGCGTGGGCGGCTATGCGGATCCGGATGCCGAAAAAGAGCAGGATATTACTTCCGAGCAGTTTGATGTGAGTGACCAGCGGACACTGGATGAAGTTGTAAACTGGCTGATAAGGCTTGGATATATTCCGTCTTTTTGCACGGCATGTTACAGGGAGGGACGTACCGGGGACCGTTTTATGACGCTCTGTAAAAACATGCAGATTTTAAACTGCTGTCATCCGAACGCGCTGATGACGCTCAAGGAATATCTGGAGGATTATGCCAGCGGGGATACCAGGAAACTGGGGCTTGCCCTGATTGAAAAGGAAATCGAAAAAATTCCGAATTCAAAAGTAAAACAGACTACTTATGAGCATATCCATGACATTGCGGAAGGGAAACGGGATTTCCGTTTTTAGTTTTTGACAGGGAGGGAAACATATGAACAGGACGCCAGATGCAAACCGCCTGCATATCGGAATTTTCGGGAAAACAAACAGCGGAAAATCATCTTTTATCAATGCCCTGACCAGCCAGCAGGTATCCATTGTGGCGGATGTGGCAGGAACGACCACGGATCCGGTATATAAGGCAATGGAAATTCATCCGCTGGGGGCATGCACCATTATTGACACGGCAGGATTTGATGATGTAACAAAGCTGGGGGAAAAGCGGCTGGAAAAAACAAAACTTGCCGCAGAGAAAACCGACCTTGCCATACTGGTGCTTGCAGCAGATGAAACAGGAGAGCCTTTTTCAGAAAAATACAAACAGGAACTGGACTGGTATTCCTATTTCAGGCAGAACCAGACCCCTGTTTTATTTGTGGTCAGCAGGCTCGATGAAAACAGAAAGGCAGCGCAGCAGCTGAAGGCTGAAATTGAAAAAGAAACGGGAGAGCAGGCGGCGGCGGTCAGCGCTTCCACAAGGGAAGGAATGGAAGAGGCAAAAGAAGCACTCATCCGGAAAATGCCAAAAGATTACGGGGAGCAGCTGATTACCGCAGAGCTTGTGGGAAAGGAGGATTTAGTGCTTCTTGTTATGCCGCAGGATATCCAGGCTCCGAAAGGACGGCTTATCTTACCGCAGGTGCAGACAATAAGGGAGCTTCTGGATAAGCACTGTCTGGTAATGAGCGTGACCACGGAGCAGTTTTCCGCCGCATTAAATACCCTTGTAAAACCGCCGAAATTAATTATTACGGATTCCCAGGTTTTCCCTTTTGTCCATGAGCGGAAACCGAAAGAAAGCATGCTGACATCTTTTTCCGTATTATTTGCAGCGTATAAGGGGGATCTGTCCTATTACATGGAAGGGGCGAAGCAGATTGATTCCTTAACGGAATCCTCGCGGGTACTGATTGCGGAATGCTGTACCCATGCGCCGCTTTCCGAGGATATCGGCAGGGAAAAAATCCCGCGCATGTTAAAAAAACGTTTCGGGGAAAACCTGACCGTGGAGCATGTAAGCGGAACGGATTTCCCGGAGGATTTAAGCGGGTATGACCTCATTATCCAGTGTGGAGCCTGCATGTTTAACCGAAAATACGTACTTTCCAGAATTGAGAGGGCAAAAAGACAGAAAATTCCCATGACAAATTATGGTGTGGTGATTGCGCATCTTACGGGAATTCTGCCGAATGTGGCTTTGCCGGAATGAAAAGAATTTATAACAATTAACTTTTGCCAGGCATGAGCTTTTTATCCAGTGCGGTGCCTGCGCATCTTAAGGGGACTTCTTCGGAAGCCCCCTTTTCTGCTGTCCGGATATAGCATTGGATACAAAGGTAATATCTGCTATAAT